>NZ_JBMIRP010000034.1:0-10342 GCF_049202975.1 Ureibacillus sp. MALMAid1270
AATGGCAATAGGTTTCTTTGTCATGGACATTTTTGAAAATACAATGAAAATAATGAGTGTGCAGGCCATTCCAATCCAATTTCCAGTAATTTTGGTTCATTTCACCCAGAAAAATTGTTATTTATTCCGAGACTCTATTATGAAATGTTAACTCTTTTAGTATCTCTAAAAATTAGTATAATTTAACAGATTCTGTTATACAAATTTTATTATTAATAATATCAACTACTAATCTAGTGACGAAAGGTATGGAAATATAATAATGATTCGGTAAAAGGCATAGTGTACAATGATTATTGTAAAAATAGTAAATACTATGTAAATTTTTTCTTTATTTAAACATTAAAACTAATAGTAAAGGCATAGAGTTAGGTTTTTCTATTAGGAAAGGCTGGGGATCTATTTAAATGAAAAAGAGAAATAAAATTATTATACTTGTAGCTTCTTTTCTTATAGCAATAGTCGTAATTGTATATTTTGCGGTAGGGAATTATTTCTATGAATATGCATTAGATGCAAAGGATGAAAAGGAGTTTATGGATGATAATCCGCATTTAGAAGAGAGTATTGCGGTTAATGCGGATGTTGCAGAAGCAGCTGAGTTAGCGGATGCAAACTTTAAGGAACAACATCCATCAACATCTATGTCGATCGTTTCAAATGATAAGTTAAAGTTAAACCTTGAAGCTGATCTGTATGAAAATGATGATGCGGACGGACAAAAATGGGCAATCGTGGTTCATGGTTATACAAGTAAAGCTGCTAATATGACTCGTTACGTTCGAAACTTTTATGAGCAAGGCTATAATGTGCTAGCTCCTGATTTACGAGGGCATGGAGATAGCGAGGGAGACTATATCGGGATGGGATGGCATGACCGATTAGATCTACTACAATGGATTGATGAAGTCATCAAGCTTGATGCCAATGCTGAAATCGTACTATTCGGTGTATCGATGGGCGGAGCTACTGTCATGATGGCTTCAGGGGAAGAACTGCCTTCTAATGTAAAAGTAATTGTAGAAGACTGTGGCTACTCTTCTGTTAGTGAAGTTTTCACTTATCAATTAGATGATTTGTTTGGTTTACCTGAATTTCCAATTATCAATGCTGCGAGTACAGTAGCCAATTTCCGTGCTGGGTATGATCTATACGAAGCTTCAGCAGTTAAACAAGTTGCAAAGAGTAAAACGCCAATGTTGTTTATCCATGGCGATGCAGATACATTCGTGCCATTCGAAATGTTAGACAAAGTATACGAAGCAGCCAATGTAGAGAAAGAAAAATTAATCATTGCTGAGGCTGGCCACGCGGATTCTGAAAAAGTAAATCCAGAATTATATTGGAATACGGTATGGGGATTTGTAGGCAAATATATACAATAGTGAGGAACTGCTATCAACAAGTGAAGCAAGCGTCTATCCGAGGAGTTGGGTAGGCGCTTTCTTTTGGTCATTGTGTGTGGCTTGAGGGGATAATAGACAGAATTGGCAAGATAATAGACATTCTTGCCAGGATAATAGACAAAACGCAAGAAATAATAGACAGCAGCCTCCCATTCCTCATATACGCCAATATAATATAAAAAAAGGAAATTGTTCTATACAGCGTATAACAGCTTTGTTATAATACTCGTAGAACAGAATTGTTCTAATCGAGATATAGCAGTTCCTAATCCAAAACAAATGAATTAGTCAATATAGGGTAGTGCCTAATAAGTATAGAAACGAGTGAAGAGGTATGGTAGCGACATTTATAAATGTTAACGGATTATCGAAATCCTTTGAACAACAGTCAGTTTTAAAAGATGTTAATTTTCAAGTAAAAAAAGGTGAGATTATCGGGTTAATCGGTCCTAACGGGGCAGGGAAAACAACATTTATTCGTACTCTTAATGGGGTTATTAAACAAGACAAAGGAACTATCGAAATTAACGGTCTTGATCCATTGAAAGATGGAGATGCCATTCGAAAAATATCAGGGATCGTAACAGAAAGTGCGGGTCTTTATCATCAACTGAGTGGGGAAGAAAACTTACGATTTTTCGCTGACCTTTACGGAGTTACAAATAAAAATAGAATCGTTGAATTATTAATGCTATTTGACTTAATTGAACATAAAGATAAACAAGTTGGTAAATACAGTACGGGAATGAAAAAAAGATTAGCTTTAGCAAAAGCATTACTTCATAAACCAGAAATACTGTTTTTGGATGAACCAACAAATGGGCTCGATCCGGATGGGATTAAATTAGTGCTTTCCTATTTGAAAAAATACAATGAGGAAACAGGAACAACGATGATTATTTGTTCGCACGTCCTGCATCAATTGGAGAATGTTTGTCATTCTTTCGCATTTATTGATGAAGGTACAATAGTTGAACAAGGTTCGTTGGAAACACTTGCTGAGAAGTATATTGATACTCTTATGGTCCAAGTGGAAACGACTTTAAAACCAACAACAACTGACTATTTAGGATATAAGTACTCTGTTACAGAAAATAACAAACTTATTTTTGAGTTAAAGTCAAAACATGAAATTTCAAAATTACTAAATGAAATATTAAAGACAGATCAAGTATTTTCTGTTACGCACCTTAATACGGATTTAGAGTCCATTTACTTTGAAGTAAGGGGGAAGCAATATGATAAGTAAATCTATTATTCGAAAAGATATTATTGATATTACGAGAAGTAAAACATTATTAACGACATTGATTATTATTCCAATAATTTTTTCAGTTGTGTTTCCCCTTCTCGTTGTTGGAAGTGCACTCATTTTTGATATAGAGCAAGTGACAGGTAATGACTTAAATATGATGCTCGAAAAATTTGTTGGTGTGATGGATCCGATAGTTGCCACTTATTCAGTTGAGCAACAGATTGTCTATATATTTATTAACTACCTACTACCTACATTCTTTTTACTTGTACCGATTATTACTGCAATGACGGTTGCTGCGAATAGTTTTGTTGGTGAAAAGGAAAGAAGAACGTTAGAAAGTTTGTTACTTTCTCCTATTTCAATTAAAAATTTATATTTAAGTAAAATTATCGCTTCGATCATCCCGCCATTATTTGTATCTATTATTAGTTTTGCAATTTGTGGTGTGGTTATTAATGCTTTAGGTTTTCCGATTTTCAATGAGCTAATTTTTCCTTCAACAAACTGGATTGTTCTTATTTGTTGTCTTTCGCCAATGATTATTTTGCTGGTAGTTCTTGTGAATATATTAATTTCATCGAAAGTGAAAACTTATCAAGAGGCACAAAATATTGCAGGTGTGATTGTTCTTCCAATAGTAGCGTTAATCATCGGGCAAATTAGTGGTGTATTCCTATTAGGTTTAGAGTTAATCCAAATTATTTCTGCAGTATTACTTGTTATTAATTTCATTATTTTATATAGAATTTCTAAGTTTAATGACCGCTCTGAGTTATTTGAAAAGCAAATTCATTAATTGAGCATGTATACCTACTCTCTTGTTGAGGGTAGTTTTTTATTGTAGAAAGAAAACCCCCTGCTAGGCAGGGGGTTCCGTATAGCTTACAGCGAGGTATTAAAAAAGATCCCAACTGGTGCTAAAATAAATTTTGGTTCTCCAACCAAATTTATGCATACAGGAGGGATCTATTATGTCTTCTGACAAGAACAGTTTAGCACATACAACATGGAATTGTAAGTATCACATAGTATTCGCACCAAAATATAGAAGACAGATTATTTATGGGAAAATAAAAAAGACATTGGACAAATTCTAAGACAATTATGTGAAAGAAAAGGTGTAGAAATTATTGAAGTACAAACTATAGAACGTTTACTTCCTTAGATTTATATCCAACGATTCTTGCAAGTATAGGAGTCAAAATCGAAGGGGAACGTTTAGGAGGAACTATGTCAAATGAGTGGCATAGTTCCTTTTTTACGTTTCGAAATGATTCTAAAAATTTATTTTAAAAAAAGTAAAACTCCATGAAACTTATTTACACGATCGAGCGACAAATGGTATGGTTTGATATTTTAACCTTAAATTGGAGGAATCACCTATGAAAAAGGGAACTAAATTTTTATTTGCTACGACTTTAACTGGGACACTTTTAGTAAGTGGGATTGGGGTATCAGCTTCATCTAAATTTAAAGATGTAAAAGACGGCTTTTGGGCTGATGACGAAATTAAATATTTGTACGATGAAAAAATTACTTCTGGTTATCCAAACGGTAAGTTCATGACTGATAAACCAATTACAAAATCACAAGTTGCCATTATGTTAGTAAAGGCATTAGATTTAAAATCAAGTAAAAATTCAAAAACTGAATTTAAAGATGTTAAGAAAAAACATGATTTTTATGACGAATATGTTGCAGTAGTTGAAGCTGGAATTTTCCCGAAAGAATCGAAATTCAAACCAAATGATACTTTTTCCAAAGCAGAAATGGCAGAAATTTTAGTTAAAGCTTTTAAACTAAAAGGCACTGGAACACTTGAGTTAAGTGATGTCTCTAAGAAGTCAGACAGTTATGATGAAATTTCAATCTTAATTGAAAACGATATTGCTGTACTAGGTAAAAACAATAAGTTTGAACCAAATAAAAAGGTTTCTAGAGCAGACTTTGCCGTTTTCCTTGCAAGAGCCCTAAATTCTGATTTCTTACCAACACAATATAATATTCCGCAAAATATGAACCCTGTCATCAAATTATTTGATTTACTAATAAAAAATCCAAAAGAGATCCTATCTTTATTCACACTAAAAAATGATTATGGGTTTGTAAGCATTGCTAACCAAATTAATAAACTTGAAGTTTCTAGTTTAAAAGAAATTGGTCGTTTAAATGGAATGACTGAATTTGCAATTGAACTAAATGTCGATTTGAAAGCTGAAAAAGCAGGACTTTTACAAGAAGGAAAAAATGTTCTTTATTTCTTAATTGAAAAAGAGGATTATATGGACTACAGTATCGTATCAGTCAGCAAAACACCACATCTAAAAGCAGATGATTCTATTTCATTTACAAATGATAAGGCTAAAAGCTTAATTTCAAATTCAAAAAAAGCATATTGGAACGCAGTAAGTGGTGGTGAAGGGCCACGTAGTAATGAAACTTTTACTAAAAATGGGGTCGAATATCGCTATATGGCCGAATCTTTAAACACTGAGCAAAAATTAAAAGCATATTTAGGTCAAACGTATACACCAGAACAAGTAGAGAAATTATTTAAAGATCTTGGCTTAATAACTAACAATGGTAAACTAGCTCAACCGAATGCAGATGGTGGTAGTTTATTAAACTTTGATAAAGCTACTGTGAAACTTATTTCAAATTCTACTACAGTGAAAAAATATGAATTACAAGTTCAACTTGGTGATACAAAAGAGGTTCAAACAATGGTTGCGGAATTGCGTTTTGTTGAAGGGCAAGGCTGGCGTGTTCAAAGTTTGGTAGACGTTCAACAATATAACTTATCGAATGCAGAAGCACTAAATTTACTTTCAGAGGCCAAAAAAGCATATTTGTATGCAGTAATGGGTGGAGAGGGTAAAGGTGAGATTGAAACTTTCAAGAAAGATGGTAAGGAATATCGCTATATGTTGGAATCACTCAACACAGAAGAAAAATTAAGAACATACTTAGGGCAATACTATACTTCTCAACATGTTGATAAACTCTATAAGGACTTAGGTTTTATAACACATAAAGGAAAACTTGCGCAACCGAATGCTGATGGTGGAAGTATGTTATACTTCGAAAAAGCGAAAATTGATCTAATATTTGATTCTGGTAATGTAAAGAAATATAAATTAACAATTCCGCTAGGGTTTACAGGAGTCGTTGAATTAATGGAAGCCGAACTTCATTTTGTAGATAATGAAGGCTGGCGAGTAAACAGTTTAAAATATTAATAAAAGCAATGCCCCTTACAGAATGATGAATTCGTAAGGGGCATTTCATTTTTAGCAGTGGAATGCGAGTTATCGATTCGTTAAAATAACTCCGCCAATAACTGCAAGACCACCGAGAATTTGTGCAAAGTGTAATTGTTCACCTATGAAAATAGTCGCAAAAATTGTTACGAATACTGGAATAAGGTTTAAGAAAATACCTGCTCGGTTAGCTCCGATTTCCACAACACCTTTGTTCCAACATAAGAATGCAACAATAGAAGCGAAGATTCCAAGAAATAAGATAGCACCTATTGTTTTCGCTGACCAATTTATAGGACTTTCTAAATTCGCAAGTTCGTACATTGAAAACGGCATCAACATGATTGCGCCAAGTCCTATAGAAACTAAGAAGGTTGAAAAGCCAGGAAGTCGATCTGCATATTGTTTCACAAGGAGAGAATAGATACTCCAACAGAAGACCGCAACAATGACGATTAAATCTCCAAGATTAAATGTAAAATTGATTAGATTCTCAATGGAACCTTTCGTGAGGATGATCACAACACCAATTAAAGAAATTGCCGTTCCGAAGATTTGATTTCGACTCACTTTAATTTTTAAGAAGACAAATGATAGTATGTATAAAAAGATTGGTGTTAAAGAATTCATTAATGAACCATTGATCGATGTTGTAAAGTAAACACCAATATAAACTAACGTATTAAAACTTGCAACTCCTGTAAGAGCAAGTACGATCACAATCGGCCAATGGGCTCTTATTTTTGACCAATCTCGTTTTGTATATTTATAGGCAATTGGGAAAAAGATGAGGAATGCGAGACACCATCTTAAAAATGCTAAGGTAAACGGAGGGATTTCCCCGGTAACTGCCCGGCCAAATACAAAATTTCCGCCCCAAAGTAATGTTGCAAGTATTAATAATAAATGTGGTGGAAATTTCATAGACAGCACTCCTTATGATTGAATAATATTTCCATTATAACTGTATTATATTTTACTTCAACCTAAGGGCTACAAATTAGAATAATCCATCATTGATGTAGAATTTTACCAATTAATTTCCTTGATAGAAAAAGGAGCACTCCACAAGTGAAGTGCTCCTTACATAACGACTGTCAGGACAGAAAACTATTAGTGTTTGTTTTTTACTTTTACTACGGTTGGTTATGAGTTATCGGTAAAAAAAGTAACAGGTTAACGGTCATCGGTTTACCATATTTTAAAATTAGGCATGCACGACAGGCATTTTGACAGTATGTTATGCCTCGGTTTGGTCTCTCACCGCCCCGAGGAAGTCGTGTTGGGGAAAGCGGCTTTGTTCGTGTATCACTTCCACCATTGAGTTTTGGATTCTATTAACTTAGAAGTAGTTTGAATCATCAAACTCAAGTTCAACTTGATAATTTTTCGCGTTAATAAGATTCGATAAACGATGAGCTTCCTTTTCCAACTCATTTGCTTTAACGCGATACTCTTCTGGTTCATATAAAGTAACTTGATAGAAGATGACATTGTCCCCTGTGCTATGATAAAGTCTTTCTTTTTCAGACTTACTCATTTCTTTACAAAGTGAAGCTTCTGCACGTAGCTGACTAGCTAGCTCAATTGCTTCTACAATTGGTAACTCTTCGCCTTTAAATTGAATCATATGATCAATGTTAGCACGATAAATTAATCGATCTAAAGTTCTTGAGTCTTTTCGAACTTGAGCAAGTTCTTTTTCGACCTCTGAAAGTGAACGACCAGAAACTTTTGGGGTCTGTCCCTTTTCTACAATCGCTTTACTAACGGAGTGAATTTCATTCGTTAATTCAGAAATCTTTTTCGTTAAGACACTTTTTAATTTTACCGCTTCTGCAAGAGGAATTTTTTTCATGTATATCCGCTCCTTATAGTGAGATTGTAGGTTCATTGGATGAAAGTATGAATGTTTTGTAGTCTCCACCACTTACTTGGCAAAACATCTTGCCAGCAGATTGAAGTAACTCATGGCATTCATCTTCTGTTAATGACGGTCTTAAATAGAAAATTTGTAATGCATTTGTTGTTTCTTCCGTTACAGCAGTTCTTTTGGAATCAACAAATGGACTACCAAATGCTCCATCTTCATCGATGCTACATAATATATTTTTTAATGTATTAAAACGACCATTTAGCCCTTCATAACCGGTTTCTTCATCTCCAACAGTTATGACAACATCCCCTTGGATTTTGGAAAGATCGTAAATACCTATTGGAATTTCAAATTGTAATGAAAAGAAATTATTTAAATCTACACCTAAATGAAATGGTTCTAAGTAGTTTTCTTTTGAGATTCGGCGCATTAGGCTTTCAGCAGAGTGACGATATCGATTTGGATCCGCTCCAAATGATTTCCAAACCTTTCTCCATTCCGCTATACCAGGTCGTTCGGTAACAGGTGTTTCTTGCAATTCCAAGAATAGGTTCTCTTGGTATAAATGAGTTCGGCCTTTTATCATTTGAGGAGATTCTGAGACAACAATTTTGGTATAATGGATAATGCCTATTTTTAATTGATCGTTTGTTTGAAATAAAGATGGATTAATCGAAATGTTCAATTTGAGTCACCTACTCAACGAATTTTAATAGATACCAATATTTTACCAAAGAAAGGAGCGGAATGCGAAAGTGAGCATCGAGCAATTACAAAAAGATTTAATTGATTATGCAAAATCAATTGGTGTCGATAAGATCGGGTTTACAACCGCATCGCCGTTCAATGAATTAAAAAATCGCTTGAAGCGTCAACAAGAATTAGGTTACCAATCGGGTTTCGAAGAATCTGACATTGAAAAACGTACAGAACCTGTGAAATTACTTGATGAAGCTGAAAGTATTATAGCAATCGCCCTTGCATATCCATCAAAAATGGAAGATGCTCCTACAGGAAAAAAAGGAGAGAGACGTGGAATCTTTGCACGTGCTTCCTGGGGCGTAGATTATCATGTTGCTCTTCGTGAGCGATTGAAATTGTTAGAAGAATGGTTAGTTGCGCGGGTACCTGATGTTAAATTTAAGTCGATGGTCGATACTGGAGAACTTGTGGATCGTGCTGTTGCTGAACGGGCGGGCATAGGTTGGAGTGGTAAGAACTGTTCCATCATTACACCTGAATTTGGATCCTATGTATACTTAGGTGAAATGATTACGAATATTCCTTTTACTCCAGATACTCCGATTGAAAATGAATGCGGAGACTGCAGATTATGTTTAGATGTTTGTCCAACAGGTGCGCTTGTTGAACCGGGTCAGCTAAATGCAAAGAGCTGTGTTGCATTTCTAACGCAAACAAAGGATTTCTTGCCAGATGAATATCGTGCTAAAATCGGAAATCGTATATATGGCTGTGACACTTGCCAAACGGTTTGTCCAAAAAATAAAGGAAAAATTAACTGGATTCATGAAGAATTCAAACCAGATCCGGAAATTGCGAAGCCTTTATTACAGCCTTTATTGAACATGTCGAATAAAGAATTTAAATCGAAGTTCGGGTACGTTTCAGGTTCGTGGAGAGGGAAGAAACCAATTCAACGAAATGCGATCATTGCTCTAGCACATTTTAAGGAACAATCCGCGATTCCAGATTTAATTGATATAATGAAAAAAGATGAGCGTCCTGTAATGAGAGGCACAGCAGCATGGGCTATTGGGAAAATCGGAGGTCCGCTTGCTGAGGAAGCTCTTATTGGTGCGCTAAAGAAAGAAACTGATGAAGAAGTAGTTACTGAGATCCACAAGGGGCTTAAGTTGCTTGGGGTGTAATAGAGGAAAGTAACTCGGGAGCTTTTATTCTCAAGTAGAGTCGTTATTTAGACAGAATTGTGGGAAATCCAGAAAAGTTGTCAAAATAAAGCCGGATTTAGACAGAATCGTGGGATATCCCAAAAAGTTGTCAAGATAGAGCCGGTATTTAGACAAAATTGAGGGATATCCCGAAAAGTTGTCAAGATAAAGCCGGTATTTAGACAGAATCGTGGGAAATCCCGAAAAGTTGTCAAGATAAAGCCGGTATTTAGACAGAATCGAGGGAAATCCCGAAAAGTTGTCAAGAAAGAGCCGGTATTTAGACAGAATCGAGGGAAATCCAGAAAAGTTGTCAAGAAAGAGCCAGTATTTAGACAAAATTGAGGGAAATCCCGAAAAGTTGTCAAGATAAAGCCGGTATTTAGACAAAATTGAGGGAAATCCCGAAAAGTTGTCAAGATAAAGCCGGTATTTAGACAGAATCGTGGGATATCCCGAAAAGTTGTCAAGAAAGAGCCGGTATTTAGACAAAATTGAGGGAAATCCCGAAAAGTTGTCAAGAAAGAGCCGGTATTTAGACAAAATTGAGGGAAATCCCGAAAAGTTGTCAAGATAAAGCCGGTATTTAGACAGAATCGTGGGATATCCCGAAAAGTTGTCAAGAAAGAGCC
>NZ_JBMIRP010000035.1:0-21959 GCF_049202975.1 Ureibacillus sp. MALMAid1270
CAGTTCGGGAATTTGCCTCCGGCTTCCTTCAGATTCCACCTCACGGTGGACACCCTTGCCATTAGCTAACAGTTCCTACTGCCAAGCCTGTAGTGGACTTTCACCACCAAGTTATAGCCCATGCCGGGCGCACAATAAAAACAGGAAAAACCACTGAGGATTTTTCCCGTTTTTAAAATTAACGATTGATTTTTAGTTTTAATTCTTCTAATTGTGCAGGTGAAACTTCACTTGGTGCATTTGTTAATAAATCACTAGCAGTTGCTGTTTTAGGGAATGCAATCGTATCACGTAAATTTGTACGACCTGCAAGTAACATTACTAAACGGTCTAAACCAAATGCTAACCCACCATGTGGTGGAACACCGTATTCAAATGCATCAAGTAGGAAGCCGAATTGTTCTTTTGCTTGTTCTTGAGTAAATCCGAGTAAGCTGAACATTTTTTCTTGTAAGTGACGTTCGAAAATACGTAATGATCCTCCACCAAGTTCATATCCGTTTAGAACAATATCATATGCCTGTGCACGAACTGAAGATGGATCTGTGTCCATTTTTTCAATATCTTCAGTGAATGGACGAGTAAATGGATGGTGAGCTGCAGTGTAACGTCCAGCTTCTTCGTCGTATTCAAGTAATGGCCAATCTGTTATCCAAAGGAATGCATATTGTGATTCATCGATTAATTCTAATTCTTTACCTAATTTTAATCGTAATGCTCCTAATGAAGCAGCAACGACAGATGATTTGTCTGCAACGAATAATAATAGGTCACCGGGTTCCGCATTTAGTGTATCTTTAAGTTGTTCAACAATTTCACCTTCGAAGAATTTCGCGATAGGTCCTGTGAAACCTTCTTCCGTTACTTTAATCCACGCTAAACCTTTAGCTCCGTAAATTGCAGCGAATTCAGTTAATCCATCGATATCTTTACGAGTAAATTGATCGCTAGCACCTTTTACATTAATCGCTTTAACTTCCCCACCATTTGCTACAGTTTGTGCAAATACTTTAAATGAAGAGTCCTTAACGATTTCAGATAGTTGAACTAATTCTAATCCAAAGCGAACGTCCGGTTTATCTGAACCAAAACGATCCATCGCCTCAGTATAAGTCATTCTTTGTAATGGTAATTGTAATTCAACATCCATAACTTCTTTCATAACCGTTTGAAGTAATCTTTCGTTCATAGCGATGATCTCATCCATTGACATGAATGAAGTTTCAATATCTACTTGTGTAAATTCAGGTTGACGGTCAGCACGTAAGTCTTCGTCACGGAAGCAACGTGCAATTTGGAAGTACTTTTCAAAGCCTGATACCATTAATAATTGTTTAAATAATTGTGGTGATTGTGGTAAGGCATAGAATTCACCTTCATGTACACGAGATGGGACTAAATAGTCACGTGCCCCTTCTGGTGTTGATTTTGTTAAAATTGGTGTTTCAACTTCTAAGAAACCTTCATTTTGTAAGAAATTACGAATAGAACGTGTAATGTCCGAACGTAATTTAAATGTGTTGTACATAACTGGGCGACGTAAGTCTAAATAACGATATTTTAAACGTGTTTCTTCCCCAATCTCTACTTTATCTTCAATTGGGAATGGTGGAGTTTTAGCTTCGTTAATAATCGTAATATTAGAAGCGACAATTTCAATTTTACCCGTTTTAATATTAGGGTTTACTTGACTTTCGTCACGTAGTACGACTTCCCCTTCAATTTCTACAACGTATTCACTACGAATTTTTTCTGCTATAGCTAACGCTTCTGGTGCAGTGTCACCAAATACAACTTGAACAATTCCAGTACGGTCACGTACATCAACGAATATTAAACCACCTAAGTCGCGTCGACGTTGTACCCATCCTTTAATTATCGCTTTACTTCCAACGTGGTGCTCACTAACTTCACCACAAGCATGCGTTCTTTGTGCCATATTTTTTTCCTCCAATTTATTTCCAAAAAGTGTATTATTTATGTTCTAATAAGTAATTTACAAGTTCAACAAATGGAACCTTTTCTTGATTTCCAGTTTGCATTTCTTTTATATTTACTGCAGCTTCTTCAAGTTCAGAGTCACCAATCACGATGACATATTTAGCTCCAAGTCGGTCTGCAGATTTCATTTGTGCTTTCATTTTACGATCGATATAGTCCATATCTGCAGAGATACCTTTTGTACGGAAAGAACTTAATAACTCTACTGATTTCTTTTTCGCTTCACCACCAATAGCAACGACATAAATGTCTAGCGAATCTTCCACATCAAGTTGGATACCTTCAGCTTCTAACGCTAACAGTAGTCTCTCAATAGAAAGCGCAAAACCGATCCCAGGTACATCTGGTCCTCCGATATCTTCAACTAATCCATTGTAACGACCGCCACCACAAAGAGTTGTAATAGCTCCAAATCCACTTGCAGTACTCATAATTTCAAATGCCGTATGATTGTAATAATCAAGACCGCGCACTAAGTTAGGATTTACAACATATTCAATACCAAGAACATCTAAATATTCTTTTACTTTTTCGAAATAAGTTGCAGAGTATTCTGTTAAGTAGTCAGTTAGTTTAGGAGCAGTCTGCATTAATGGGTGTTCATGATCCACTTTACAATCTAAGATTCGTAGTGGGTTTTTTTCTAATCGGTTTTGACAATCAGAACAAAATTCACCAATTGATGGCTTAAAGTGATTAATTAATGCAGTACGGTGAGCATCACGTGTTTCTTTATCACCTAAAGAATTGATGTGTAATTGTAAATCCTTTAAACCTACTGAGTGATAAACATCCATAGCTAGTGAAATTACTTCAGCATCGATTGCTGGATCTGCTGAGCCAATTGCTTCTACGCCAAATTGTACGAATTGACGATATCGACCTGCTTGTTGACGTTCGTAACGGAACATTGGACCAATGTAAGATAATTTCACAGGTTGATCTGGAGCACCAAACATTTTATGTTCAACATAAGCACGAACAGCTGAAGCAGTTCCTTCTGGTCGAAGTGTTAACGAACGACCACCACGGTCTTCAAATGTATACATCTCTTTTTGTACGATATCTGTTGTATCTCCAACACCGCGTTGGAATAATTCTGTTTGTTCAAACATTGGTGTGCGAATTTCTTTATAACGATAAACACGAGAAAGATCGCGTAAAATCGACTCAACTTTTTGCCATTTTGGAGTTTGTTCAGGCAAAATATCCTGTGTTCCACGAGGTACTTTAAATGACATTATTATTGCTCCCTTCAATTCAAGACAATTAATAGCTTCAAGGTCTTTTTGTTCAATTTTTTGACAAAATAAAAAGCTTCCGTCCATTGCAAATATTGCAAGGGACGAAAGCTGTTAACTTCCGCGGTTCCACCCTAGTTGTTGTACAAAAACGTACAACCTCTCGTAATCGGATAACGGCCGATTCCGTTTCCCCCTACTAATTCGGAAATTTTCGAAGGAAAGCCTCTCAAGTGTTGTTCACTAGTACATTTCTGTAGGAAAGATTTCAGCCTAAGTCTTTCCCTCTCTTGTCAGTAATCGTAAAAGCTACTTTCTTGGTCAATGGCTTTTTGTTTATTTTTACATTACAAATTATCATACGTGTTGTTCATTAAAGTTGTCAACTGTTTTTCATTAAGATCTTCATGATAATTTTCCTTATGACTCAATATTGTTTTGAACATGGTAAACTCATTATCTATTTAAAGCATTTCTAAAAAAAGTATAGCTTTTATCATTTATTTGCTTTTACAATAAGATATGCATATTATTCCACAACATCTAAATTATTCTTTCACTTTTATAGATTCAGAGGTGAAATCATTTTGAAAAAAATCGTAGCAGGAGTTGTTTGTGCTTTTATTTTATTTAACATCATAATTTTTTCACAAAAACAAACAGAAACTGTGACTTCGAATAAATCAGGAGAACTTATTGTAGTTAATAAAAAACTCAACTTACGGGAAGGACCAGGCTTAGCCTATCCAGTTACCTCAAGTACAAATGAAGGACAAGCTCTTTCGAAATTAGAACAACAAGGAGAATGGATTCTTGTTGCCAATGGTGAATCAGAAGGCTGGATTCCTTCATGGCATACTTCTACAGATGATCAAGTACATTCTACAAAAATCAAAGTTGCTATTGCTAATGTAGATGGGTTAAACGTACGAGCTCAGCCTACTACTTCTTCCGCAGTCCTAAAACAATTAAGTATCGGTGATGAGTTAATTGTTAAAAAAGAGGATGAACAATGGTCTAAAGTAGAGGATTCTACTGGAACTACAGGTTGGGTTTCTAATAATTTTATTACAATTACAGAAAAAACGAGTGAAGAAATTGAAGAATCCCCGAATCTAGATGCTGTTGAGGAACAATCTCACTTTACTGTCAGAGTTGCATCTGCCAATGTAAGAAATGAACCTAACCTTTCATCATCCGTAGTCGGTTCAGCCCATCAAGACGATACGTTTGAAGTTATTGAACAAAAAAATAACTGGATTAAAATCCAATTATCTGACGATGAGGTTGGTTGGATTTATCGTTTTTATGGAATGTTTGATTCATCAGTAGCTGCTAATAGCGACCGTGATACAGTAACTATTATCTATGGTGGGACGAATTTAAGAGAATCTCCATCTACTTCATCAGCGGTAGTAAAACGAGCAGATCTAGGTGAAACATTTGAAATACTTTCATCTGAGGGAGAATGGTACAAAGTTGCAATTAATTCAACAGAAAGCGCCTATGTTGCTCAATGGGTTGTTTCATCAAATTTAAGAAAGCAAGATTCAGAAACTGATACAGATTTGCCTAAAATTGAACGTAAAAAGGGGACATTGAACGGCGTAACCATTGTATTGGACCCGGGGCATGGCGGGAATGACCAAGGTACATCTGGTTATAGAGGTTCAATTGAAAAAGATTACACTCTAATCACTACTCAAATGTTGCAATCTAAACTACAAAATGCCGGGGCTACTGTCTATTTAACGCGGGAATCTGATATGTATGTAGATTTAAGAAAACGTGTATCCATTTCCCATCAGTATGCTGCAGACGCATTTATTAGTATTCATTACGATGCGACTGAAGATAGTACCATTTCTGGATTTACTACGTATTACTATCACGACTACCAACAAGAACTTGCTCAATATGTGAATGATGGCCTTGCGAAGAAAGTAACTCTAAGAGATCGAGGTTCACAGGAAGGGAATTATTTAGTTTTACGTGAAAATTACCAAAATGGGATATTAATAGAGTTAGGCTATTTAAGTAACCCTACCGAAGAACGAGTCATTACGACAGAATTCTACAGAGAGCAAGCTACTCTTGGAATTTACGAGGGGATCATTGATTATTTTGATGCGAAGTTAGAGTAAGCAGTTTAGGAATTCTATAATGCAATATGGAACAGAGATCATTTCTCTGTTACTTTTCTGCGAATTTTCTTGTGATTTTGGTCACTGAGAGCGCTTCTCTGTTACCTTTCAACGAATTTTCTCGTCTGTTTGGTCACTGAGAGCGCTTCTCTGTTACCTTTCCTCAAATTTTCTCGTCTATTTGGTCACTGATATAAGTATCATTTCATCCCTTCGCTAATAACCGCTTTGCAATAGCATGAAAATCCTCCAAACCAAACCCTGGAGCAAATCCTTCTGGAATATCTTCTAAGTTTGGAATCATGCCCGATTCTTCGGGTACACCTTCTTTAACAATTAATTGATCTCCTGAAATAGGATGTTTCCCTTTCCATATTTTGGTTATATCTGTATAATCACCGATTTCATTCCAAGTAAAAAGAGTATATCCTAGTCCAAGATCTTCATATTTCCTTGTTTCTTCAATCACTTTATGTTCAAGGTTAGGGATAGGTAACATTTTATATATACTCACACCTGTTGCCATTTCAATTGCTTTCGCAAATGCTACAATATGAGCAGTTCCGCGCACTAATAAAAATGCTATTAGCTCTCTAGCAACAGGGTGATTTGTCATTTCGTAAACTCTCATGTATTGTGTACGTGCTCCACATTCTAAAAAGAAATTATTTTGTAAATCTAACACTAAATTTCCGCTCGTATTAATATTCTCACTTGTCCAAGGTAAGCCCATAGCGTCACGAGGAGATGCAGTTTGTGCTGTTGTAATAAATGACTTTATATCACTCAGATTTTTAGTATTTTGAATCGGGGCTCCTTGAGGTATCCCTTCTTTTTTCAATAAATTGATTGCTGTTGCAACTAATTCAACATGTCCTATTTTTTCTGCAGTGAGACTAGCAACTAAATCATAGAAAGGTTTTAACTTCACTTTTCCATGGAAATTGAATGATTGGTACATATAGTTATTGAACAACGTCATTACGCCAAATTTACCACCTAGTAATTCCTGTACTGCTACTACAGCGTTTGTATCACCGTATTCTACCTCTGGTAATTGGATTACTAATTTATTCATACGTTGAAACATTCTATACACCTCCGCATGACCATCTTATGAATGGACATAGATGTATATTCTAGTATTTCTATCAAATCCCACTTCATTTAACTAGGAAATTCTATCTTTATCATAAACTTACGGTAATTTACACAAAAAGAAAAAGAAACAGCGAGATCAAGTCTCGTTGTTTCTTTTATTTTGACTCAACAATAACAGTTACTGGACCATCATTTATTAGTGAAATATCCATCATGGCACCGAAAATACCCGTTTCGACTTTTAGACCATGTTCGCGCAAACAGTCATTAAATGCTTCCCATAAAGGAAGTGCTACTTCGGGTCTTGCAGCTTCAATAAAACTTGGTCTTCTGCCTTTTTTTGTTTCAGCATATAGGGTAAATTGAGAAACAGATAAAATGTCGCCACCATGTTCTAAAATGGAGTGATTCATTTTTCCCTCTTCATCTTCCCATAATCGAATTTCAGCTACTTTTTTCGCAACGTATTTCACATCTTCGATCGTGTCTGTATGTGTTAAGCCGACTAATAAAACGTATCCTTTATCAATCGCACCAGATACTTCTCCATCAACTGTAACTGATGCTTGTTTGCTTCGTTGAATAACAACTCTCATTTTATTACCTCAACCACTTTTATATTAATTAATCACTCGTTGTACGGAATAAATATCAGGTAATTGTTTAATCTTTTCAACAACCTTGTGTAATGCTGTAATGTTTGAAATTGAAAGAGTTAGATGCAATGTTGCAATTTTGTTATAGTCTGCCTTTCCTGTTACAGCTAAAATATTTACTCTTGTATCCGTAACAGCATGCATTACATCATTTAAAATTCCAGGTCGGTCATATGCGTGTACTTCTATATCAACCGGATATTCTTTTCTCGATTGATTTTCAGCGTGCTCCCATTCCACTTCAATAAGACGTTCATTGTCACCTTCATTGACATTCGGGCAGTCTGCACGGTGAACGGAAACACCTCGACCTTTTGTGATAAACCCTACGATTTCATCTCCTGGTACAGGTGTACAACAGCGTGATAAACGGATTAATAAATTATCAATTCCTTTTACTACTACACCAGACTCCGTACGTTTTTTAGGAGGATTTTGCATTTCTTTAGCGAGTTTTTCAAGTGCTTCTTCTTTCTCGCGTTCACGACGTTTCTTTTCAGCAAGACGATTCACAAGTTGTTGTGCAGTGATCCCACCTACACCAACAGCTGCATATAAATCTTCTTCATTCGTAAAGTTTAGTTTATCAAGAACCCGTTTAATATTCTCAGATGATAAAACCTCTTTTATGTCAAAGTCCTGCGCTTTTATTTCTTTCTCTACTAAATCTTTTCCTTTAAGGACATTTTCCTCACGTAAATGTTTCTTAAAGAACTGCTTAATTTTGTGTTTTGCCTGTGAACTTTGAGCAATTTTTAACCAATCACGACTCGGTCCAAATGATTGCTTAGAAGTGAGTATTTCAATGATATCCCCTGTTCTTAATGGAGTATCGAGTGGAACCATCTTACCATTCACTTTCGCTCCGATTGTTCGATTCCCGACTTCTGAGTGCACACGGTATGCAAAATCAATTGGAACCGAACCAGCAGGTAACTCGACAACCTCACCTTTTGGAGTAAATACGTAAACCATATCAGAAAATAAATCAAATTTTAAAGACTCCATAAATTCTTCCGCGTTTGAAGATTCATTTTGGAATTCTAAAATTTCACGGAACCAAGTAAGTTTTTGATCGATACTTTCTTTATTTGGTTTGATCGTTTTTCCTTCTTTATAAGCCCAGTGAGCAGCAATCCCGTACTCTGCAATTTCGTGCATTTCTCTCGTACGAATTTGAACTTCTAGAGGATCACCGTATGGACCTATTACCGTTGTGTGTAATGATTGATATAAATTTTGTTTTGGCATAGCAATATAATCTTTAAAACGACCAGGCATTGGTTTCCATAACGTATGAACAATACCTAATACTGCATAGCAATCTTTTATATTGTCTACTAAAATACGAACGGCTAGTAAATCATATATTTCATTGAACTGTTTATTTTGAAGAACCATTTTGCGATAAATACTGTAAATATGTTTCGGACGTCCGTATATATCAGCATTAATCTCAACTAATTGAAGCTGACCCCTTATTTCATTCATCACATCTTCTAAATAAGCTTCACGTTCAACACGTTTTCTCTTCATGAGGCTTACAATTCGATAATACTGTTGAGGATTTAAGTAACGTAAAGCCGTGTCTTCTAGCTCCCATTTTACTTTTGAAATTCCTAGGCGATGAGCGAGAGGTGCAAAAATTTCTAATGTTTCATTAGATATTCTACGTTGTTTTTCAGAAGATAGATGCTTCAGTGTACGCATATTATGTAGGCGGTCTGCTAGTTTAATTAAGATTACTCGAATATCTTGCGCCATAGCAACGAACATTTTACGATGGGTTTCTGCTTGCTGTTCCTTTTTTGAACGGTACTTAATTTTTTCAAGCTTTGTAACACCATCCACTAACATTGCAACTTCCTCATTGAATTCACGTACTAAGTCGTCACGCGATACAGGTGTATCCTCTACGACATCATGAAGAAATCCAGCTGCAACAGTTTCAGGATCCATCTGTAGTTCAGCTAAAATACCAGCTACTTGTATTGGGTGAATAATATATGGTTCACCCGAACTTCTTAGTTGCTCTTTATGTGCTTCTTTTGCAACTTCGTACGCCTTTTTTACGAAATCCACGTGTTCATCATTCATATATGTTTTGACTATCGCGAATACATCCTCGGGCGTCAAAATTTGCTCTTTCGCCATTAGTTGTCCACCTTGCTAATAATTTTGATATATAAAGTGAAACTTCAATCAGGGGGAGACAGTTCATCCCCACTGATTGTTAGTTGAACCAATCGGGGTGTTAGCGTCCGTTAACTCCCACATAAAATCACCCTATTTGAGGTAGGAGATTTACGGACGGTTACACCGTGGTAAATTTAATTGTATTAAAAGTATATATAGAATGTAAAGTTAAGTTACTAATTACTTTAATAAATCGAAGTAATTTGAAAAAAATATGAACTTTTTGTCAATTTGTATCGAAATTACTTCCCTCAGATGGATATATCTACATACATAGCAGAATGGTGGTTTAAAAAATTTGCTCAAAATAAAAAAATACCTCTTTTATCGTCACTTTAACGATAAAAGAGGATTGATTCATTAATAAGTAATTAATGTTTTTACTGGGTAGTTGCCAATTTTATCACGGCCATTTAAATCTTCAAGCTCGATGATAAATGCACATCCAGAAACAACGCCACCTAATTTTTCTACTAATTTAATTGTTGCGTCAACTGTACCACCAGTTGCTAGTAAATCATCTACGATTAATACTTTTTGACCTGGTTTAACAGCATCATTGTGCATAGTTAAAACGTCTGTTCCATATTCTAAACCATATTCTACACGAACTACTTCTCTTGGTAGTTTCCCTTCTTTACGAACAGGAGCAAATCCAATTTCAAGTGCGTAAGCTACAGGACAACCAATGATAAAACCGCGCGCTTCTGGTCCAACAATGATTTCTGCACCCACTTTTTTAGCAAACTTCACAATCTCATCTACTGCAAATTTAAAAGCCGGTCCATTATCCATAATTGTTGTAATATCTTTGAAGCTAATTCCTTCTTTTGGCCAGTTTTCTACTGTTGTCACATATTGCTTTAAATCCATCTAATAAATCCTCCCAATATATAAGGAACCTTTTATTCCTTAAAATCTTGTTATCCATTTTTTTAAAGTATAGCGAATGATTTTTGTAAAACTTTGTCGAACCATTCTTTTAAATCTTGGTACTTCCCATATAGGAATGTTTGCTCGATTTCTAATTGTTGTACACGTAATTTATATGTAGGCGCCTCTTCAAGAGAACGTTTAGGTGCCCCAGCTACTACAGAAATGAGACCATTATCCATTGTAACAAATCCAAGCTCAAAAAACACTGTTGTCATAAATTTGATGATTTCTTCGTTTAGTCCACTATGATTTGCTAGTTGTTGAATGGATCCATTTATATTAAAGGATGGTCTTTGTTTTAAAAAACTATAATACCAACCAAAATGTTCTCGCGTTGGTAATCCTTTGAAGAATTGTGAGTTTTGAGTATAAAATACCGCATAAATTCTTGAAGGATTAGTTACATTAATGAGATTTTCTAGTTCTTGAATCGACCTTGGCAAATCTAAAATTACAATATATAATTGTTCATTTTCGTTGAATGTAATATCATCATCATATAGATGGATTGGTTGAGAAATCAATGATTGATACATTTTGATCGTTTCTTGACTGAATGCAAAATAGTAAACATTTTCTGCTGGAATCATTTGAATCCAGCGATTGCTTTGTACTTTTGCCCTTAAGTCAAATAATTGCCATTCATCCGTTTGAACATCTGTAATCATTAATTGAGGCTTTTTCTTTCCTTGCCATTCATTTATTTGCAAGTCACCAACAAATGATACCTTTACTCCGTAAGAAATTTCATCATGAAGATAACCTTTGTCAAATCCAATCGCATCAAGCAAACCATAATCATCTTCTAATTCCATTTTTATATGGTTTTCCTTCGCACCAATTTTTTTCATAGAACGAATCTTTACATCTTGAATTGTGTAAATTGGTTTAGAAAATCCAGTTCCAAATGGTCCGAGCTTCTTAATTTCTTCAATTGCTTCAACTGTAATTTCTGCTAATTCTAATGGAACATCTATAGTTAATTTTGGAATAAGATGTTCTTCTGTTAAACATTGAGTTGCCTGTATGTGAAGTCGATTACGAAGCTCATCTACGTACTCCAATGGAAATGTCATCCCCGCAGCCATTGGATGACCACCAAAATGAGGTAAAATTTCTCTATTTTTAGCGAGCTCATTATACATATGAAACCCTTCAATACTACGAGCTGAACCTTTTGCAAATCCCTTTTCATAGTCTAATGCTAAAACAATTGTTGGCTTATAATATAGTTCTACTAGCCGGGAAGCTACTATTCCAATAACACCAGCATTCCAACCTTCTTTTGCAATAACAAGTACTTGAGAGTTAGCAATCTTCGGGTCATTTTCAATTATTTCAATAGCTTCGTTAGTTATTGTTTGAACGATGTCTTTTCTTTCTGCATTTTTCTTATTTAGTAGTTTTGCTCCTTCGTGCGCCTCAAAGGGATCTTCACTCATTAAAAATTCCACTCCTGGTGATGCATTACCAAGTCGTCCAATAGCATTTAATCTTGGACCGAAGTAGAATCCTACACTGTCTTCATCTATTTCGTGTTGCGTAACACCGGAAACTTCGCATATTGCACGGATCCACGGATTATTGGACCTTCTCATTGATTGAATTCCTTGTTGAACTAAATAGCGATTTTCTCCCACAAGAGGAACTAGATCTGCAACAGTCCCAATTGCAACAAATTCGTATAAATGAGTTGGAACTTTACCATATAATGCATGGGCAAGCTTAAAAGCAACACCAACACCAGCTAATTCACCAAAGGGATAATGTCCTTCTGGTAGTCTAGGATGTATGATGACATCTGCTGAAGGTAATACTTCGCCTGCTTCATGGTGATCTGTTACGATTACATCCATACCTAATTCTTTCGCCACACGGATGGGTTCAATGCCACTAATCCCATTATCGACAGTTATGATCAAGTCCACTCCTGACTCGTGGAGTTGTCGAAATAGTTCTTCATGTGGGCCATATCCATGTGTGAATCGATTGGGAATCATAAAATCCACATTCGCCCCTAAGTCCCTTAAAGTACGAAGCATAACTGTCGTACTTGAAATACCATCGGCGTCATAGTCCCCATAAACACATATATTTTCATTATTTTGAATGGCAAGCCTTATTCGGTCTACAGCTTCTTTCATGCCTTGTAATAAAAAAGGATCATGCATACTACTGATATCCATATTTAAGATCGAATGAGCGTCCTCAGCCTTTTCATAACCTCTAGCTATTAAAATCTTAGACGCAATGGATGATATACCTAATTCACTTTGTAATTGTTTTACGAGTTGTTCATCAGGTTTTTGAACAATCCACTTTTTTCTCGATTTAATCAACTTACTCACTTCCTTAACATAGTCCATTATACAGAGAAACTATTAAAATAAGTTATTTTCAATCTTTTTAGAAGATTATATTGTCTTTATTTTTAGTAAAACAGCGATTTTCTTGAAAGAAAAAAGAGCTCATCATTTTGTGACGAGCCCTGTATTTTAATAAACATCCAAACTCCTTTTTGTAAATTAATTTTCAATTGCTTTTTTAGAGCATTACTTATTACATAATATCATACACAACTATTTTAGTAGAGTTGAAATGTTCATTTTATTGATAGTAAATATTAGGTTTTCAAATGAACATATAGTTAAACAATCGAGTAGGAGACTAGCCATTAATTGGCTAGTCGACCTCTCACACCACCGTGCATGAGTCTGTCTAACAATTTTGAATGATTTCCCAATTATTAGGGGGTAATTAGTTTCTCATGTCGAATACCTATAATAAAGGAGCTGTTTAAAATGTCATTTATTCTAGGTGAAGATAGAAATCAAATTTCCCTATTTCCTTATACTTTGGATGATTATGTTAGTGAAGATAACCCAGTGAGAGTAATTGATGCATATGTAGATAGTTTAAATTTAGAAGAACTAGGATTTGTTATTTACACTGGAAAAAGTGCAGGTCAAAGACCTTACAGAAGACATGATCTTCTTAAATTATATATTTACTGTTATATGAATAAAATCAGGTCATCTCGTATGATGGAGACTGAGGCGACAAGAAATATTGAATTAATGTGGTTAATCGGTAAGATTAAACCTGACCATGGGACTATATCTTCATTCATGAAAATTAATAAGAAAGCTATTAAGCAGCTGTTTAAAGAATTTACACTTATGTTAAAAGGTTTTGGTCTTATTGATGGCACGCTTGTTGCTATTGATGGGACAAAAATAAAGGCGAATAGCGCAAAAAGTAAACACTATAATGAAAATATTATTAAAGAAAAGTTAGAATACTTTGAAGCAAAAATTGAGGAATATATCAATGATGTTTTAAACACAACTAATGAAGATGCGAATATGAAACAGAAAATTAATGACAAAATTGAGAGTTATCAGGAACGAATAAAGAAGTTAAATTCCATTAAAGAAGAATTAAAAGAACAAGGAAAGAAACAAATTTGTATAACTGATCCAGACGCCAAATCGATGAAAAATAACGGAAAATTTGAGGTTTGCTTTAATGTTCAAACAGTTGTAGACAATAAAAATAAAATAATTGTAGATTTCGACGTAGTAAATGATGTTAATGATCAGGGACAACTATCTAACATGGTAAAAAAGGCCAAAAAGGTATTTATGGATCAAAATGTTACAGCTATAGCTGATACAGGTTATTATAATATGTCTGAAATTGTAGAAGTTTTTGATGAACAGACCGAAATCCTTATTAAGCCCCAAAAAGGAAAACAACAAAAGATTAAAAGTGGATTTGATAAAACAAACTTCAAGTATGATCAATTAAATGATACTTTTATTTGCCCGCTGGGCTACTGTTTAAATTTTAAATGGAATGGAAAGCAAAACGGAAAAGACTTTAAACGTTATACATGTGTTGATTATAATGAATGTGGAAAAAAGGAGCTGTGTACATCTGCGAAAGGTGGTAGATCAGTATTAAGATTTAAAGATGAAGATATCATTGAACATGTTACTGATAATACCACTAAAAAGAATCATATTTATAAGAAACGAGGTTCTATAGTAGAACATCCTTTTGGAACAATAAAACGACACTTTGGTTATACATATTTTTTAACAAGAGGGCTTGAATCAGTTAACACTGAAGTAAGCTTTATTTGTCTTGCCTATAACTTAAAACGACTGATAAATATTATAGGAGTTAAGGAATTAATACAAAAATTTAGAGGGGCAACAGCCCCCTTTTTTATGCAAAATATGGAATTTGTACTATTTATTTATTTTCACCTAGAATATCTTCAACTTATATTTATTTTCTATAAATTGTTAGACAGACTCATGCACGGTGGTGTGAGAGGTCGACTAGCCAATTAATGGCTAGTCTCCTACTCGATTAAGTAATACGAAAGCGAAATATTGTGCAAGAATTTATAGTTTATAAATAAAATAGACTAAAACATGAGGAGGGGGAGAATGAAGAGGCGAATAGGCTATGGCGTTCTTTTTGTAGCAACTTTGGTATTCGTTTTATTGTTTGTTTTTTCAAATAATGATTTTAAAAAATTTGAAACACTTCAAGAAGCAATTGAAAAAGGGATTCCTTATAAAGTTAATAATATAGTTCATACTGATGAATATGAAGATGTAACCATTGTGATGTACACGACAAATCCAGAAGAGCCTCCTACTGCAAATTACGAAGCACTTGCAGTAGCTTTCATTAAAGGTAGTGATGATGAAGGTTGGCAAAATATTGGTCATCATGGCTGGACACATTACGAGAATGACAATATGACCGTTTATCTTCAGCCTCTACGTATAAACGATGATAAAGGTAATACGTTAAATGAATTTTATGTGGTATTCGGTGAAGTCAATAATCCTGAAATTGAAAAAATAGAAACTAGTACACAAGAAGATGAAAAATTTAACGAAGCGAAAATGATCACCGCAAATGGAAATCGATATTATTTCCAAATCGGTAGGGAACCAATAGTTAGGGGATTATCTAAAAATGGAACAGTTATTGATAGACAAGGTGGGTAAGCTATTTGTGAAAATTGGGATAGCGTTGGTCCGATGAAAGGATTAACGCCTTTTCTGTTGAATTTATTTAACTATCTGGACAAACATTTAAGAAACGGCAGGTATAAAGTTAACTTCTATTAAATAGGAAATATCATTAAGGTAAGGATAGAATTAAAAGAAAATAAAGATGTCGAAAATCTTAGATGGGGAAAGACAATCGATATGGGGTTATTGGCAAGACATAAAGGGTCTTTTAATAATTGAATAAAAAAGAAGGGGGATTCCTATGGCGTACATACAAACAAAACCCTTTGTTAAAAAACAACAAAATCATTACTTTAAGAACTGCATTACCTGAAGATGCAAAACAAATCCTGAAATTTATTAAAACCATTTTAAAAGATGCTCCTTTTTTATTAACTACTGAAAGTGAATTTAATATAACAGATGATCAGCATGTACAATTTTTAAAACAAATGCTTGAAGATAATGGTAAGTTGGCAATTTTAGCTGAATATCAGGGCAATATTATTGGTTTCTTGGATTTTCATAATGGTGGTAAAAAGCGAATACAACACCAAGGTGAATTTGGGATGAGTATTTCAGAAGCGTTTAGAAATCAAGGGGTTGGCAGAGCGTTGCTTACGTGCTTGTTAGATTGGGCGAAAGATCATCCTCTAATTGAAAAAGTTTGTCTTGAAGTATTTGCGGAAAATACAAATGCAATCGCCTTATATAAAAAGTTTGGATTCGTTGAGGAAGGACGAAAACAATAAAGGGAGACTACTTTATTTGCCTTTCATGGTTATTTATTAAAGTTGTAATTCTTGTTTGGTTGAATATTTTAATGTACGGAGAAAACTTCATAGTTTAATAAATAAACATATTATATAATGGGGGATTTATTCATCATTACCAGTAATAAGAAAACTCTTAATTAGGAGGGAGAATTATATGAATGAGTTTGATGTAGCCGTGACAATCTTTATCGTTACTATGATTGCTACGACTTTTGTAAGTTTTATATACGGATCAATTATGATTAGAAAAACAGGAATTTTCCTCCCACAAGCAATCATAGCTGGAACTATAAATTTCACGTTAAGTTTATTTGCAATAATAGGATGGATAATCTTCACTTGGGGTGTAAATGAGTTACTGCTATTTGGGGGATTAATTTTAGGTTTTGGTTTATTAGTTGTTAGTGAAGCAGCTTTGATTACAATTCTATTTTTGAAAAGTAAGAAGTTGATTCAACGATAATATTATCTGATGAAGTACCATTTTCACGGAGGCATTACTCGAATAAAGATTTATGCTTTAAAGGGGGATTCATAAAAAATGGAGATTTTTATAGAAACTGTTACTTTCATTACAGGTATTTCGAGCATAATCTGTTTAGCAATTTTTTGTTTGAACTTGATTTTATATGTTAAGAAAGTATTAAAAAAAGAAACTAATAGAGACTGGAATGTAGTCCTGATAGTTATGACAGGATTATTTTTATTATTTTCTACAGTACCGACTTTTTTGCTTTAAATTATGAATATATGCATAGAAAAATCCTACTTCGACCGACATAACAATAATCTTTCCTGGAGGGAATCACTTGAGCATTGGAAACGAATATTTAAGAATCGTAATCGACAAATTTAAAAGCGTAAAAAGTCTTGGGGATAAAACGATCGAGCAGTTATCGGATGAAGAAATTCATTGGACTTATAATAGCGAGTCTAATAGTGTTGCAATTATCGTAAAGCACTTAAGTGGAAATATGATTTCAAGATGGACGAATTTTTTAACTACTGATGGGGAAAAAGGTAATCGAAACCGCGATGAGGAATTTACAGATGATATCCCCTCAAAATCAGAGCTAATTAATATTTGGGAAAAGGGTTGGCAAGTGTTAATCGACACACTTTCTAGTTTAAGTGAGCAAGATTTATTAAAAAACATCACTATTCGTGGTGAAAACCATTTAGTTCTAGAGGCAATAGAAAGGCAAATGTCGCACTACTCTTACCATGTCGGACAAATTGTTTATATTGGTAAGTTACTAAAAGATCAGGATTGGAAAACTCTTAGCATTCCGAAAGGCAAATCAGAAGAGTACTTAAAGGAAATGCTGGAAAAACACCAAGGGCAGTAGAGGAAATGAATGCAAAAGGCGTTCTAGTTACTGGAACGCTTTTAATTTTTGAAGGTTAAAGGAATGGAGAGAGTAATTATGTTTCCAACATTAGAGACTGATCGATTGGTACTAAGTGAAATAACTGGAGATGATGCGACGAACATTTTCGCATGCTTTTCAAATGAACATGTTACGAGATTTTATGGTCTAGAATCATTAGAAACAATAGAGCAAGCAAAAACAATGGTAGACTTCTTTGCGAAAAGTTTTGAAGAAAAAAGAGGGATCCGTTGGGGTATTGAGATAAAAGGGCAGCAAGGGATTATTGGAACAATTGGATTTAATGCATGGTCACCTAAGCATAAACGTGCTGAAATCGGTTATGAAATTCATCCTGACCATTGGAGAAAAGGTTTTACATCAGAGGCAGTTATAAAAGTAATTGAATATGGTTTTGATGTTCTTGGTCTCACTCGTATAGGGGCTGTTGTTTTTATTGAAAATGAAGCCTCTAACCATTTACTCGAAAAAGTAGGTTTCCAAAAAGAAGGCATACTAAGGGATTATATGTATCAAAATGGAGAGGTACACGATACTTATGTTTATTCCATTCTTAAAAATAAAAGATAGGATTCTTCTAGGTTAACCTATTGGGATCAAAAGGAATAACCACCGACCTTGTTGAAGTAATTATTGTAGGGGAGTGATTGAGTGGTTTATTATGCGAGAAATCAAAGAGATGCCTTAGGATTTTTATTGGGAATTTTAGTCGCAAAATCAGTTGCGGTATATTTCATAGGTGCATTCCAATTTGGTGCATTATTTTTTGTAGAAATATGCCTAATGATATACATTCTTCTATTATTTTTCATGAAATTTACTATTAAGATAGATAATGAATTGTTAACTTATCAAGTATTTTTATTTTCATGGAGAGTTTACATAAAAGTGTTAACTCCTGATCAGATCAGTTACATTCAATTTAGACGTGTTGGTTGGGCAAGTAAAGGTGCAGTTGTTCATGTGAAAAAAGGATTGAATGTTCGAGTTTATAATTTTAAAGCAGAAAACATTTTAAAAGATCTAATTCATTTCGCGAATGAACATCAAATTTCTTTTTCTAAATCAAAAGACTATTTGATATTAGAGAAATAAACATCTGTATCACAAAGGGGGATTTTATTATGGACATTATTATTCGGAAGGCGCGGTATGAAGATACAAAACAAGTTCAGCATATAGCGAATGAATCTTGGCATGCAACTTATGAGGGGATTATTCCATTAGAGGTACAAGATAACTTTCTAAATTCTGCATACAATGATGAGCAGATGAAACTTCGTTTAGAACGATCCATTCTTTATGTGGCGGAGGTAACTGGCGAAGTTGTTGGTTTTGCGAACTATTCCTTTGTACAAAAAGGTGGGAAGGTTGAATTAGGTGCCATTTATCTTTTACCAGAATTTCAGGGGAAAGGTATAGGATCAGCCTTACTACAACAGGCAATTACTGAATTAGAAGGAGTAAAAGAGATTTATATAAATGTAGAAAGAGATAATAAAATCGGGAGAAACTTTTATGAAGCAAAAGGGTTCGAATTCGTGAAAGAGTTTGAGGATGAATTAGACGGTCATATATTGAAAACAGTACGAATGGTGAAGAAAATAAGCTAAAGGAGCGGGGCACATGAAAGATAAAAAATGTACTAACTGCGGTAGCCAAGAATTTACAGAAGCAACTGATTACATGCCAGTAAAACCATCTAAAATGTCCTTTTCTGGTTCCAATAAAATCTACAAATTTTGCTTGAATTGTGGAGAAGTTCATTCTATTCGAATTGAGAATACCACGATTTTTAAGAAGTAAATAAAATACTAAAAAGAACATAACCAAGTAGATGAGGTTATGTTCTTTTTGAATCTATTTATTTGAGAAATTACTCAATTGAGTTAGGGATTTTATTTAATAATTCTTTTAGCTCCAACATAACGTTCTTTCCAGTATTTATCGCTCATTTTAACAATTTTCACGCCACTCATTGTTACGCCTGTAAATGTTCCATCTCCATTGTAAATTCCGACAAAGGATACTTTTCCTTTTTCCCCAGTAGCGTAAAACACAAGATCGCCTTGTTTTAACTCGCTTTGCTTAACTGATGTACCCGTTTTATATTGTAAAGCACTTGTTCTTGGTATGTTCATTTTTGTCGCTGCGTTTTTATAGATATATTGTGTGAATCCACTTGCATCAAAGCCTTTTGGTGTTGTGCCACCCCATTTAAATGGATTTCCTACATATCGTTTGGCAACTTCAGAAACTTCCTCACCATAATTAATTGATGCTGATGCTTTTGGTGCTTGTGAGAAGAGGAGTAATGCAAATAAAGCTAAAACTGAAACTAACACCATAGCCATTTTCGGCAAACGTAAAGAAACAGACATGAAAAACCTCCATCATCATTTTTTAACATACGTATTTATAGACGGATAGGTTTGGAAAAGGTAACAAATTTTTATTAAATTAATTAAATATGTTTCGTTTACATCAAAATAGTAATAATTTGATTGTGTCTAGCATAGAAATTACTTTGTCCGTTTGCATTGTTTGACATAACCAAAATGTACCAGTAAAATAAATCCTAGATAACGGATAGGATTTTATTCGACCAAAGGAGGATTTGGATTCATGCAATATAGAAGATTAGGGAATACGGGGTTAAAGGTAAGTGAAATCAGCTTAGGAAGCTGGTTAACATATGGAGGTTACGTGGATTCAGATCCGGCGATTCGTACAATTCATCGTGCTTATGATTTAGGCATTAATTTCTTTGATACGGCGAATGTGTATATGCGCGGAGAAGCGGAGAAAGTAGTTGGTGAAGCGATTAAAGCATTCCAACGTGATTCTATCGTTCTTGCAACGAAAGTGTTCTGGCCGATGGGGGATGGACCGAATGATCGAGGACTTTCACGTAAGCATATTATTGAACAAGCGAACGCGAGTTTAAAACGTCTAGATGTTGACTATGTGGACATTTATTATGCTCACCGTTTTGATCCAGAAACACCTATTGAAGAAACGCTACGTGCCTTTGACGATTTAGTTCGCCAAGGAAAAGTACTTTACGTTGGTGTGAGTGAATGGACTGCAGCTCAAATCGCCGAAGCGGTGCATATTGCAGATAAAAAGCTTCTGGATCGTATTGTGGTTAATCAACCTCAGTACAACATGTTCCACCGAGTGATTGAAAAGGAAATTATTCCTATTAGTGAAAAACACGGTGTTGGACAAGTCGTATGGTCACCACTTGCGCAAGGTGTATTAGCTGGTAAATACAAAAAAGGCGAAAACATTCCAGAAGGCAGCCGTGCGTCAACAGGCAATACGACAATTCAAAGATTCTTAACTGACGAATACTTAGATCAAGTTGACCAACTTACAAAAGTAGCAAATGAGCTTGGTATTACGATTTCACAACTAGCAATCGCTTGGATTTTAAGACAACCAAACGTTGCAAGTGCTCTTGTCGGTGCAAGCCGTCCTGAACAAATTGAGGAAAATGTTAAGGCATCAGGTATTGTATTAGAAGAAGATGTGTTAAATAAAATAGAAGAAATCTTAGAATAATAAAAAGAACATCCTGAAAGGCTTCAATTTTGAATGTACCTTTTGGGATGTTTTTTATTTGAATGAATTGTTGTCATTGTTAGCGCCAACGTAAGTTGATTTCTAGTTGACAGCATTTTGTATGTGCTAACTTAGAACTAAATTCTAGACTTATACCATCTGGGTTAAATTTTACTTTAACGTCCGACTTTACACCAATTGATTTAATGAGTTGTTCTACTTCTGTTTGCCTGGATTGTTGTGCTAATTCCATCAGTCGTCTATCAAAATCTTTTGATGTAGCAAAGCGCTCTAAAACTAAACTTGCATCAGCCATTAATTTTCTTGTTTCATTGGCTGATTGACTAATCAATGTTTCGTCGACTGGTGGATATTGATAATGAGTGTTTGAGCCTTGATTTTGCTGTCTTTGTCGGTTAGGTTGTTGTGCTGGATGAGTAGGTTGTTGTTGGACATTCCTTTGTGATATTCCTTGATAATTATTCGGATTATAGGATGAGGCGACGGAATGAGGATAGCCATTCCAATAAGTTGGTTGATTCATTATACTATTATTTGCAGGAGTATATGGAACTGCACCATACATCGAGTGTCGAGCTATATAGTGCTGATTATAATCAGATGGGTGATAAAAATACATCATACGTCCCCCTAGTATTTTATTTTTACTCACTTAAAACCATGTTATGTGGTGAATTCACCTAGTTATAGGTAGATGACTAATTACATGATTGTCCTTAGTAAATTTAGTGGGACACTGGGGACAGTAAGAAGGCACTGAAAAAGTGAACTTTTTTCGATTTAGATTATCATATTTAGGCGCATAAATACCTAAATTTGGTATTTCCCTTTACTTGTTTATGAATTTTAACAATATGATTGAATTTTGCCTGCTTTTTAGAGGATAGTAT
>NZ_JBMIRP010000036.1:0-17230 GCF_049202975.1 Ureibacillus sp. MALMAid1270
AGCCAGTACATCCATGTACAAGTGAAGTGATAATGGCAAAGAGGTCACACCCGTTCCCATACCGAACACGGAAGTTAAGCTCTTTAGCGCCGATGGTAGTTGGGGGTTTCCCCCTGTGAGAGTAGGACGTCGCTTCGCAAAGATAACACCGCTGATATTCAGTGGTGTTTTTTTATGCCCAACTACCATGGAAACCGAAGGTTCGGCGCATTTGAAAAACCAAACGGGGACAGAAAGACTGTCCCCGACGTCCCAAAAAACCCACTGGGACAGAAAGACTGTCCCCGACGTCCCACTAAACTTCTTCAAGGATTTTTAGGGTTTCTTTTATGAATAGATCTTGCATTAGTTTATTATCCAGGGTACAGCCGAGTTCTACTCGGTCGTATCGAAATGCTCGAATTAGGGATTTCAGTTGTGGAAAATAGACTTGTTCTAATGATTCTAAAGGTCGTTCTTTACTGTAGGATTCTATAAATAATTGAAAACGTTCTTGCTCTTTTAACTTTCCGACGTAAGGAGCATGCCAAGCATGGTATACGCCTACACCAATGCATTCGTTCAAATAGACTTCATTACCAGCAAGGTTAAAATCAAAGATTGCTAATGGACCATTAGCGATTCGTGTCATGTTGTAGTAGCAAAAATCTCCTTGAACGGCCCCTTGAGGTAACCTTGTCCATACTTGCTGAATATTAAAGCGATATTCATTATAAAGGGCTTCAATTTTAGAAAATAGGGGATGGGAGTGATAATGTTTTTTCAACTGAAGAAAGCTTAGTTCATTTTCATCATAGTCTCCAATCGCATCTGACTGGTTACCTCCAAAAAAGCTCCAAGACGTTGCGTTTGTAAATAAATTCGGCATTCTTTGAGATAATCGGTGCTGACTACCTAATAATCTTCCAATTTCCATTATCTCCTGATCTGTGATTACTTCAAGTGGTTTTCCTGGTAAGCCTAATTCAAGTGTAAAAACTTTATCGTCAAATTGAACCGTATAAGATCCTTTAGAGGACTGTATATACTGTGTAACTAGAAATCCTTGGTCGTACAAGAGATTTGCAAAAGTACAACATGTTTCTAAATATGCCTTATCCGTTGATTCACCTTTTAAATAGTAGGCATGTGCTGTTTCAACTTTTGCTAATACCCGTTCACCATTTCGAAGAATCTCAATTTTCTTTGGTGTAATGTAATAGTTATTACATATATCAATAATTTTTTGATTATCCATATTTGCCTGACCTCACATTATTAATTCAAATTAAGTTTCTTCATATATTTATTAATTAATATTATATAAAGATTTCAAAATACCTTTTTTTATAGGTGAATTAGGAAAAGAATTTAAATAATAATAGCGAGGAATAGTATTTAATACTTTTGATAGATAAAAAAACACCGTATTACTTTTTACCGGTGTTTGAAATAGATATTGAGTTTTGTCGTATTTTTTTCATTTCAGTTATTTTTTGAGAAACAAAAATGATCACATAACTAAATAGGTAGAGAAGGCTGGTGATACCGAAGAAGAAGAAAATTCCTGGTGTAAAGTACACGTATAAACTAATAGGCAACGACCAGATGAAGGCAATTAATAATAAAGCTTGTTTTGACTTTAAGGAAGAATAAGTTGCTAAACAGGCTGGAAGAAATAACATGACGAATGTAGTGATGATTGGACCATTTCCTGGTGGAGCATAGGGATTTGCAAAAACTAAGATGAACCACAAAACGATACTGACAATACCAGCAATGATTCCTAATACTTGTCCAAATTTATATATTTTACTCATCTCCTTATCTTGCATGTCATAGTACAAAATATATTCCAAAGAAGCGTACTATATACAGAAAAAAGTTGACTCTACAAGAAGTAGAATCAACTTTGTATCAAAAATCTAAAACTTAGTCATCGTTATCATCGTTATCATCATCGTCATCATCATCGTCGTCATTATCGTCGTCATCATTGTCATCGTCATCATAGCGATCATCATCTTCGTAACGATCATCATCATAACGGTCGTCATAGTAATAATCGTCATCCTGTTTTATTCCTTGATTTGTAGTAGGTGATGTAACTGTTTGTTTTTGTTCTGTTTTGATAGTTTCTTTATTTGATGAGCTAATTTGAGGGACTGTTTGCTCTTTATTATTTGAGTCATCACTATCATCGTTGTTTTGATTTACAGGTTCAATATTTACTAAAACTTGTTTTTGATCATCACGATCGTCTTTATGCTTTTTAATTAATTTGCCAGTGGATGCATCAAATTTCAAACGTATTCAGCGTCTTCTGTGACGATTTCTATTTCATAAAATGTTTTGCTTCCTTCTTTTTCGAATTCAACTTCATGAATCGTACCATTCACTTCGGCTAGTGCTTTTTCCTTTATCTCTTCGACGGTTAATTCGCTTGCAAAACCAACTAAACTACCACTCGCTACTGCAATGATTCCTCCAATACCCATGACACCAAGTAATGCTTCATGAACGTTCTCCTTTAGTACATAGCCAACACCACGTACCGTATGAATAATTGGTGATGGGTTTGCACTATCTAACTTTTGACGAACGTATCGAATATAGACATCTATCACATTTGTATCTCCGTAGTAGTCGTATCCCCAAACAGCATCTAATATTTGTTCTCGGGATAATACTCGTTTTGGATGTTTTAATAAATAGAGCAATAAATCATATTCTCTTGGAGTAAGGTCAATCAACTTGTCATGGTAACGCACTTCACGGGATTGCTCATGAATAGATAATTGTTGATAAACAATTAAGGGTTCATCCTTTTTTTCTTTATCTTGTATGGCATTCCTCATTTGAGCGAACCTTAAATTAGAACGAATACGAGCAATTAGTTCTTCAATTTCAAAAGGTTTCGTCACATAATCATTTGCTCCAAAATCTAATCCCTTCACCTTATCTTCCACATCACTTTTCGCAGTTAATAATATGACAGGTGTTGTTTGTTCAGTTGCACGAATTCGTTTCAGTACATCCAGACCATGCATTTCGGGTAACATAAAATCTAGAAGAACTAAATCAAATTCACCTTCGCGGTATTTAATGAGACCTTCTGTACCTGTATGGGCTACATCCGTTAAATAACCTTCAAATTCAAGTTCTAATAGCAAAACACGAGCAATATATTCTTCATCTTCAATGATTAAAATTTTATAATTCAATGTGATCAACTCATAATTTTATTTTTTAAGTGAACTATCATTCAAAATGTGATTAACAATCCATAAAAGACGTCCGTCATTAACTTTACCTAATAATCAAATGATATCCGAAAAAAATTAGAAATTAATGAGAATACTCTCATTATGTAAAGTTTTAAATTAAAATCCGATTTCTTAGAAAACAAAAAATCTGAATCTTTCTTTACACAGTAACATGATAATGTTATTGTATACAATACGATTTGAAAGGATAAAAAAGAATGTCAAAAAAACAAGTTTGGTTTGAAGTAGAGGAACATGAAACAATTGAAGAATGTTTAGCGCGGATGAGTAGAGAAGGCTACATGGCAATGGGCCGTAAAGAGGAGCCTGTCTTTTACATAGTGGATGGAGAGCCTACCTACCTTCGCCAAAAAATAAAATTTAAAGGTGTATTAAAAGAAGAAGTATAGTAAAGATGACGAAAATCCGAACATTCCATTTGTCTGAAAATTTATTGTTCGCATTATTTCATTGATTTTCTGTTGATACCTTGTTAAAATGAAAAAGCAAATAACACAACAGTGTAAAATATTAGTTGTTTAGTAGATGATCCTTCTAAACAAAATCCCACATATATGCTAGAGAATATGGCTCTAGTGTCTCTACCCGGTACCGTAAATTCCGGACTATGCGGGAAAGCAAACTTAAAGACTAGTATTTGAAATTTGTTGAATTTAAGTCTTTTGGCTAAACAACATTTTTCATCTTACAAATGTCCTCAAGTTTTCTGCTTTCTACGTGTAGAATAGTAGATTACTTTAGGGCATTTTCTTTTTAAAGGGAAAAAGGAGCGTAAATATGAATCCGAAAATTGGCGTGATCATGGGCAGTTCAAGTGATTGGGAAACAATGAAACATGCTTGTGACATTTTAGATGAACTACAAGTGGCATATGAAAAGAAAGTTGTTTCAGCACACAGAACACCAGATTTAATGTTTGAATATGCAGAAACAGCTCGTTCAAGAGGAATTGAAGTCATTATTGCAGGAGCTGGAGGTGCAGCACATTTACCTGGTATGGTTGCTGCTAAAACAACACTGCCAGTAATTGGTGTACCAGTTCAATCGAAAGCATTAAACGGATTAGATTCATTGTTATCGATTGTTCAAATGCCTGGTGGCGTACCAGTAGCAACGGTTGCAATTGGTAAAGCGGGTGCTACAAATGCAGGATTACTTGCAGCACAAATCTTATCTATTACAAATCCGGAATTAGCGAATCAGTTAGAAACAAGACGTGAGACGTTAAAACAAAAAGTTTTAGAAAGTACAGGTGAATTACTGTGACAACAATGATTTTCCCTGGCCAAACGATTGGAATTATTGGCGGTGGCCAGCTAGGACGTATGATGGCATTATCGGCCAAGGAAGCGGGATTCAAAGTCGCAGTGTTGGAACCAACGATGGATTCCCCATGTGGTCAAGTTGCAGATATATGTATTGTAGCGCCATATGATGATGAAGCGGCATTAGAAGAGTTAGCATCAGTTAGTGACGTCATTACTTATGAATTTGAAAATATAGACTATGAAGGTTTAAAGAGATTAACAGAAATTGCTTACGTTCCTCAAGGAGCAGAATTAGTTCGTATTACACAAAACCGTGTAACGGAAAAAGAGGCAATAGTTAAAGCGGGTTGTCCCGTTGCACCTTATTTTGTTGTCGATACTTACGATGACCTAGTTACACACATCGACAAAATTGGTTATCCATGTATCGTTAAAACAGCTCGGGGTGGATATGATGGGAAAGGTCAACAAAGACTAAATTCTATTGACGATTTACCTTTAGCAAAAGGTCTCATAGAGCATTCACAATGTGTAGTAGAAAGTTTTGTTCCATTTAATATGGAGATTTCCGTTATTGTTCAACGTAACGGATTAGGTGAAACTTATTGTTTACCAGTGGGAGAAAATATTCATGTTCACCACATTTTACACGAAACAATCGTACCTGCAAGAATTTCAAATGATACTTTAAATCAAGCTGAACAAGCAGCTATTAAAATAGCTGATCACTTGCAACTCATTGGAACTTTAGCAGTTGAAATGTTTGTTTTAAAAAATGGTGACATTATCATTAATGAGCTAGCTCCAAGACCACATAATTCTGGTCACTATTCAATAGAAGCTTGTAACATCTCACAGTTTGGTCAACATATCCGTGCGATATGTGGTTGGCCATTACGTAAACCAGTTTTATGGGCACCTTCTATTATGGTCAATGTGTTAGGTCAACATGTTGTTCCATTAACCAATAATATTTCCAAATACCCTGATTGGTCGGTACATTTATATGGAAAAGATAAAGCTAAGGTCAATCGTAAGATGGGTCATGTTACAATAATGACGAATAATGTTGAATTGACATTAGACGAAATCGAAAAATCTGGCATTTGGTCGGAATAAAAGGGAGAAAAAGAAATATGATCGAACGTTATACTCGTCCTGAAATGGGAGCAATTTGGACAGAAGAAAACAAATTCAAAGCTTGGTTAGAAGTTGAAATTTTAGCATGTGAAGCTTGGTCTGAACTAGGCGCTATACCAAAAGAAGATGTAGAATTACTTCGCCAAAACGCTTCATTTGATATGAATCGTATTTATGAAATTGAACAAGAAACTCGTCATGATGTAGTAGCATTCACTCGTGCAGTTTCTGAAACATTAGGTGAGGAACGTAAATGGGTTCACTACGGTTTAACTTCAACAGACGTAGTTGATACTGCACTATCTTATTTAATCAAACAAGCAAATGAAATTATTCGCAAAGATATCGTTAACTTTATCGACATCTTAACTGAAAAAGCAAAAGAACATAAATATACAGTTATGATGGGAAGAACTCATGGTGTACATGCGGAACCGACAACATTCGGTTTGAAATTAGCATTATGGCGTGAAGAGATGATTCGTAACCTAGAGCGTTTCGATAATGCAGCTAAAGTTATTGAAACAGGTAAAATCTCTGGTGCAGTTGGTACTTATGCAAACATCGACCCATTCGTTGAACAATACGTTTGTGAAAAATTAGGTTTGCAAGCCGCTCCAATTTCAACTCAAACATTACAACGTGACCGTCATGCACAATACATGTCAACATTAGCGTTAATTGCAACGTCTATCGAGAAGTTTGCAACAGAGGTTCGTGGTCTTCAAAAATCAGAAACTCGAGAAGTGGAAGAAGCATTTGGAAAAGGACAAAAAGGTTCATCTGCTATGCCACATAAACGTAACCCAATTGGTTCTGAAAATATGACTGGTATTGCTCGCCTAGTGCGCGGTTACATGCTTACTGCGTATGAAAATGTGTCTTTATGGCATGAACGTGATATTTCTCATTCATCTGCAGAACGTGTAATTTTACCGGATGCAACAATTGCACTTAACTACATGTTAAACCGATTTGGAAATATCGTGAAAAATTTAACGGTATTCCCAGAAAACATGAAACGTAACATGGATCGTACATTTGGCTTAATTTATTCGCAACGTATTCTACTAGCATTAATCGACAAAGGTTTAGTACGTGAGGAAGCATACGATACAGTTCAACCATTAACAGCTCGTTCTTGGGATGAACAAATCCAATTCCGTCCATTAGTGGAATCTAACGAAAAAATTACTTCATTACTAACTAAGGAAGAAATTGATGATTGCTTTGATTACAACTATCACATTAAAAATGTTGATATGATTTTTGATCGTTTAGGAATTAACTAATTACTACTACTTTCATTCTTCGGGAGGTATTACACCTCCCGTCATTAATCGGAGGCAAAGTCCATGAATAAAGGTCAACTTTTATACGAAGGTAAAGCGAAACGTTTATATCAAACTGAACAAGAAGGTATTTTATTCGTAGAATACAAGAATAGTGCTACAGCTTTTAACGGTGAAAAGAAAGCAGAAATTGAAGGCAAGGGTGTTTTAAACAATCAAATTTCGACTTTAATTTTTGAAAAGTTAAAAGAAAATGGAATCGACTCACATTTTGTTGAAAGAATTTCAGATCATGAGCAATTAGTGCGTAAAGTTGACATTATTCCCATTGAAGTCGTAATTCGTAATATTGCGGCAGGAAGTCTTGCAAAGCGATTAGGTTTTGAGGAAGGCACTCCACTGAAACGTCCGATAGTGGAATTCTACTATAAAGATGATGCACTAGGAGATCCAATTATAAACAATGAACATATCGACATTCTAGGGATTGCAACAAAAGAAGAAGTCGAAGCAATCTACCAACAAGGTTTAAAAGTTAATAGCGTTCTTGAACCTATTTTTAAAGCAGTAGATGTTATATTAGTAGACTTTAAACTAGAATTTGGTCGCGACAAAGATGGCAATATTTTATTAGCTGATGAAATATCACCTGATACATGCAGACTTTGGGATGCACATACAAAGCAAAAATTAGACAAAGATGTTTTCCGTCGTGATTTGGGAAGCTTAACTGAAGTATATGAAATCATTCTTGCGAGACTTGGAGGAAAGTAAAATGACAAAAGTTAAAGTATATGTGACATTACGTGAAAGTGTATTAGATCCACAAGGTGCGGCTGTACAAGGTTCGTTAGCTAAAATGGGTTATAGCGAAGTCTCAGATGTACGTATCGGAAAATACTTAGAATTAACAATCGGTGAAATGAACCGTGATTTAGATGTTGTAGTGAAGGAAATGTGTGAAAAGCTCCTTGCAAATACAGTAATTGAAGACTACCGCTTTGAAGTTGAGGAGGAAAATTAATTATGAAATTCGCAGTACTTGTTTTCCCTGGATCAAACTGTGATATCGACATGTACCATGCGATTAAAGATGAGCTAGGCGAAGAAGTAGAATATGTATGGCATTCTGCAACGGATCTAAGTAAATTTGATGGTATTTTAGTTCCTGGAGGTTTCTCATACGGTGACTACTTACGTTGTGGTGCTATGGCAAACCAATCGAATGTAATGGCAGAGGTTAAAAAAGCAGCAGCAGAAGGGAAACCAGTATTAGGGGTATGTAATGGATTCCAAATTCTTACGGAAGCAGGTTTACTTCCTGGCGTATTACTTCGCAACAAAAACCTTAAATTCATGTGCCGTACAGTAGAATTGAAAGTTGAAAATACAAACACATTATTTACAAATCAATATGAACAAGGCGAAATTATTAATATTCCAATCGCTCACGGAGAAGGAAACTACTTCTGTGACGAGGAAACTCTTGCAAACCTAAAAGCGAATAACCAAATCGTATTTACATATTCCGGTGAAAATCCAAATGGAAGTTTAGAAGATATTGCAGGGATCATTAACGAGCAAGGTAATGTCCTTGGCATGATGCCGCATCCAGAGCGTGCTGTAAACGACCTACTTGGAAGTAGTGACGGGTTAAAATTATTTAAATCAATCGTTAAACAGTGGAGGGAATCACATGTCAGCTAAACTAGAACCAACAGCAGAGCAAATTAAAGAACAAAAGTTATATGCTGAGATGGGAATGTCAGATGAAGAGTTTGAATTAGCATGTAGCATTATAGGTCGACTTCCAAACTGGACAGAAACAGGTTTGTTCTCTGTTATGTGGTCTGAACACTGTTCATATAAAAATTCAAAACCAGTATTACGTAAGTTCCCAACAAAAGGCCCTCAAGTATTACAAGGACCTGGTGAAGGTGCAGGGATTGTCGATATTGGTGATGAACAAGCGGTTGTATTCAAAATGGAATCACATAACCATCCATCTGCAATCGAGCCTTACCAAGGTGCAGCTACTGGTGTAGGTGGAATTATTCGTGACGTATTCTCAATGGGTGCTCGTCCAATTGCAATGTTAAACTCTTTACGTTTCGGTGAATTGCAATCAGAGCGCGGTAAATATTTATTTGAAGAAGTTGTAGCTGGTATTGCTGGATACGGAAACTGTATCGGTATTCCAACTGTGGGTGGAGAAATTCAGTTTGACCCTTGTTATGAAGGAAACCCACTTGTAAATGCAATGTGTGTAGGTTTAATTGATCATAAAGATATCCAACGCGGAATTGCTGCGGGTGTTGGTAATACAGTTATGTACGTAGGAGCTAAAACAGGTCGTGATGGTATCCACGGTGCAACATTCGCATCGGAAGAACTTTCAGAAGCTTCTGAAGAAAAACGCCCAGCTGTACAAGTTGGAGATCCATTTATGGAAAAACTTCTACTTGAAGCATGTTTAGAGGTAGTAAAATCAGACGCCCTAGTAGGGATTCAAGATATGGGAGCTGCTGGTCTTACTTCATCTTCCGCTGAAATGGCGTCTAAAGCTGGATCAGGTGTTGAGATGAACTTAGATTTAGTTCCTCAACGTGAAACAGGAATGACAGCTTACGAAATGATGTTATCCGAATCACAAGAGCGTATGTTACTTGTTGTTAAAAAAGGTCGAGAAAATGAAATTAAATCGATTTTTGATAAATACGGTTTAGACGCTGTCGCAATTGGTCGAGTAACTGACGACAAAATGCTACGTTTACTTCACAAAGGTGAAGTTGTTGCTGAAGTACCTGCGGATGCGCTAGCTGAAGATGCACCTGTATATCACAAACCATCACAAGAACCAGCATATTTTGTAGAGTTCCAAGCAATGGATAATGTAGAGCCAGAAGTATCAGATTATAAAGAAACATTAACTGCTTTACTAAAAGCTCCAACAGTTGCTTCAAAAGAATGGGTTTATGATCAATATGATTATCAAGTTCGCACAAATACAGTTGTTGCACCTGGTTCTGATGCTGCAATTCTACGTGTTCGTGGTACAAACAAAGGGTTAGCGATGACTACAGACTGTAATTCTCGTTATATCTATTTAGATCCTGAAACAGGCGGTAAAATTGCAGTTGCTGAAGCTGCACGTAATATTGTTGTATCAGGTGGAGAGCCACTTGCAATTACTGACTGCTTAAACTTTGGTAATCCAGAAAAACCAGAAATTTTCTGGCAAATCGAGAAAAGTGCAGATGGAATCTCAGCTGCATGTACTGCTTTAAGCGCACCAGTAATTGGTGGTAACGTATCACTTTATAATGAGCGTTCAGGTGAAGCAGTTTACCCAACGCCAACAATTGGTATGGTTGGTTTAGTAAAAGACTTATCACATGTTACTACGCAAGAAGTTAAAAATGCTGGTGATCTTGTTTACTTAATCGGTGAAACTAAAACTGAATTTGGCGGTTCTGAACTACAAAAGTTAGTACACGGTAAAATTTTCGGTAAAGCGCCAAGTATTGATTTAGATGTAGAAGCAACACGTCAAAAGTCAATCCTATCAGCAATCCGCTCAGGATTAGTACAATCTGCACATGACGTTTCTGAAGGTGGAGTTGCTGTTGCATTAGCAGAAACAACATTCTCAGCAAATGGTTTAGGTATCTATGCTACTCTTGAAGGCTCTCCTGTTACTGCTCTATTCAGTGAATCTCAATCACGATTTATCGTAACAGTAAAACAAGAAAACGCTGGTGAATTTGAAGATATTATTCCAGAAGCTAAGAAAATCGGTGTCGTAACAGATGATGCAAAAATTACAATCAACGGTGACACTGGCGTTCTTGTTGAAGGTACAGTGGAGGAATTCCGTTCTGCTTGGAAAGGAGCAATCCCATGCTTGGTGAAATCAGAGGCTTAAACGAAGAATGTGGAGTGTTTGGCATTTGGGGACATGATGCAGCTACACATTTAAGTTATTACGGATTACATGCATTACAACATCGTGGCCAAGAAGGTGCAGGTATTGTTGCAACTGATGGAGAGTTCCTTAAAGCTGTTAGAGGTGAAGGGCTCGTTAACGAAGTGTTTAATGAAGAAAAGTTAAAAAGTGCAAAAGGTACTGCGGCAATTGCTCATGTTCGTTATACAACTGCAGGAGGTGGCGGAATCGATAACGTTCAACCGTTATTATTCCGTTCCTCTACCGGAACACTTGCCATCGCTCATAATGGAAATTTAGTAAACGCAAATCACTTAAAAAGTCATTTAGAACGTTCTGGTAGTATTTTTCACTCAACTTCAGATACAGAAGTGGTTGTTCATTTAATTAAAAAAAGTAAAAAACCACGCTATCTTGAACAAGTGAAAGAGGCTTTATCTTTATTAAAAGGTGCATTTTCTATATTAATTCTTTCAAAAGATCGAATGTTAGTTGCTCGAGATCGCAATGGTTTAAGACCACTTTCAATCGGAAAATTAGGCGATTCTTGGGTTGTTGCTTCAGAAACAAATGCTTTTGATTTAATCGGTGCTGAATATATTCGTGATGTTGAACCTGGTGAACTTCTTATCATCACTGATAAAGGAATCGAAGAAGATCGTTTTGCTCCAATAGAAAAACGAGCTATGTGTGCAATGGAATATGTTTATTTCGCACGTCCTGATTCAAACATTGACCAAATAAATATCCATATGGCACGTAAACGTATGGGGAAACAGTTGGCTAAAGAAATAGGCCATATTGATGCAGATGTAGTAACAGGTGTACCTGATTCATCTATTTCAGCTGCAATTGGTTTTGCTGAAGAAAGTGGAATTCCTTATGAATTAGGGTTAATCAAAAATCGTTACACAGGTCGAACATTCATACAGCCTACACAAGAGTTGCGTGAACGTGGCGTGAAAATGAAACTTTCTCCAGTCGTGCAAGTTGTTAAGGGAAAACGTGTTGTGATGGTGGATGATTCAATTGTACGTGGAACTACATCACGTCGAATTGTTAGAATGTTAAAAGAAGCAGGAGCAACAGAAGTACATGTTGTCATTTCTTCACCTCCATTATCAAACCCATGCTTCTACGGAATTGATATTTCATCTGATGAAGAATTAATTGCCACTGGAAGAACGGTTGATCAAATTTGTGAAGAAATCGGTGCAGACTCATTAACATTTTTATCTCCAGATGGTTTGGTTGAAGCAATTGGTCGCCCATTTGAAGACGAAACAAGAGGCTTATGTCTAGCATGCTTTACTGGAGATTATCCTACAGAAATTTTCCCAGATACAGTTTTACCACATGAGAAAGAGTTAGTTCGATAGGAGGAAGTAGTCATGTCAAAAGCATATGAACAAGCAGGTGTAAATATAGAGGCTGGTTACGAAGCTGTAAAACGTATGAAATCCCATGTTGAACGTACGAATCGTTTAGGTGTAATGGGTACATTTGGCGGCTTTGGTGGCATGTTTGACTTGTCTTCACTAAATCTTAAAGAACCTGTTCTCATTTCAGGTACTGATGGTGTTGGGACAAAATTAAAACTTGCATTTATGGTAGATAAACACGATACAATCGGTATTGACTGTGTAGCGATGTGTGTGAACGATATTGTGGCTCAAGGTGCAGAACCATTGTATTTCTTAGATTATGTAGCAGTAGGTAAAGCAGAACCTTCTAAGATAGAACAAATTGTTAAAGGTGTAGCGGATGGCTGTGTTCAAGCAGGAGCTGCTTTAATCGGTGGAGAGACAGCTGAAATGCCTGGTCTTTACGATGAAGATGAATACGATTTAGCTGGATTTGCTGTAGGTGCAACGGAGAAGGCGAATATTGTTACAGGTGAAAAAATCGTAGAAGGTGATGTTCTAGTTGGTTTAGCTTCAAGCGGCGTTCATTCAAACGGTTATTCATTAGTTCGTAAGATTGTATTTGCAGATCATGGCTATGCAGTGGACCAAGTGGTTGAAGGTTATGAAGATTTAGGTCCGATTGGAGAAGCACTTCTTACACCAACAAAAATTTACGCAAAACCTGTTATTGAGATTTTAAAAGAAGTAGATGTTCATGGAATGGCTCACGTTACAGGTGGTGGCTTCTATGAGAATTTACCACGTATGATGCCAGAGGGTCTTGCAACTGAAATTGACTTAGGATCTTGGCCAGTACTTCGAGTATTCGAGTTCTTAAAAGAACAAGGCGGATTAGCTGATAAAGATTTATATAACGTCTTTAATATGGGTATTGGTTATGTAATTTCAGTGCGTGAAGATGAAGCAGAAAAAGTAATAGAACTTGCTCAAAAACATGGTGAAAATGCCTATAAAATTGGTCGTGTTGTGAAAGGCGAAGGTGTCATCTTTAATGGAACTCATGATGGGAGTTTAGTGTGATGACAACAAAAATAGCTGTATTTGCTTCTGGAAGTGGAAGTAATTTTCAAGCAATTCAAGAAGCGATTGAACGTGGAGAACTAAATGCAAAGGTAGAATTAGTCGTTACTGATAAACCAGAAGCCTTTGTCGTTACACGTGCTAAACAATTCGGAATTCCAGTACATGCGTTTTCCGCTAAATCTTATACTTCAAAAGAAGAATACGAGGCTGAGATTGTAGCACTGTTACGTGATAGAAAGATTGAATGGGTCGTATTAGCAGGTTATATGCGTTTAATTGGTCATACACTTTTATCCGCATACTCAAACCGAATTGTTAACATTCACCCTTCTTTATTACCATCGTTTCCAGGTAAAGACGCAATCGGTCAAGCGATGGATCATGGTGTAAAGGTAACAGGAGTAACCGTTCATTTTGTAGATGAAGGAATGGATACTGGACCAATCTTGGCACAAGCTGCAGTTGAAGTGGTAGATGGAAATCATGAAGAGACTGAAGCGCGAATCCATGCAGTGGAACATGAACTTTATACAAAAACATTAAAAAAATTATTTGAAAATTAATACAATATCATTACTTGTGAAGGGTTGTACGCTATGAATAAGCGTACCCTTTCAACTTATTGGTTAATATATTTGATAATGGAGGACGCAACACATGACTAAACGTGCACTGATCAGTGTATCAAATAAAGATGGTATTTTAGATTTTGCAAAGGAATTAGTAGCATTAGGTTATGAAATTTTATCAACTGGTGGTACGAAAAAAATGTTACAAGATAACTCGGTTCCTGTAACAGCTGTAGATGAAGTAACGAAATTCCCAGAAATTTTAGACGGCCGAGTGAAAACATTAAATCCTTTAATCCACGGTGGACTTTTAGGGAAATTTGATGACCCTTCACATAAAGCACAAATGGAAGAACACGGTATTGAGCCAATTGAGATCGTTTGTGTTAATTTATATCCTTTCGTTGAAACAATTTCAAAGCCTGATGTAACATGGGACGATGCAATCGAAAATATTGACATCGGTGGCCCAACAATGTTGCGTTCTGCTGCAAAAAACCATCAATATGTAACAGTTATTGTAGACTCAAATGATTATGCAAAAGTACTTGAAGAGTTAAAAGCAACTGGCGAAACAACTATTGAAACTCGTCGCAAGTTAGCTGCTAAAGTATTCCGTCATACAGCGGCATACGACTCTTATATTTCTAACTACTTAACAGAAGAAGATTTCCCTGAAAACTTAACAATGACTTACGAGTTAAAACAAACGTTACGTTATGGTGAAAATCCTCATCAAAAAGCAGCGTTCTACCAAAAACGTTTAAGCTCACATTTCTCTCTAGCTTATGCAACTCAATTACACGGTAAGGAATTATCTTACAACAATATTCAAGATGGAAATGCTGCTCTTCAAATCGTAAAAGAATTTGATGTTCCTGCTGCTGTTGCGGTAAAACATATGAATCCTTGTGGTGTTGGTACAGGCGCGAGCATTGAAGAAGCATTCGCTAAAGCATACGAAGCAGATCCAACTTCAATCTTCGGTGGAATTATTGCTCTTAATCGTGAAGTAGATGCTGCAACTGCAGAAAAATTAAGTAACATCTTCCTAGAAATTATCATTGCGCCTTCATTTACAGAAGAAGCTCTGGAAATTTTAACGAAAAAGAAAAACATTCGCTTAATGACAATCAGCTTTGCACAAGAAAAACAAGACAAGTTCAAGGTTGTATCTGTTGAGGGTGGATTACTTGTTCAAGAAGATGATACATTTGGATTTAAAGATGCTAACATCAAAGTTGTCACTGACCGTGAACCAACTGCAGAAGAGTGGGAAGCATTAAAACTTGGTTGGGCAGTAGTAAAACATGTTAAGTCTAATGCAATAGTTGTTAACGATGCACAAATGACTTTAGGTGTTGGAGCTGGACAAATGAATCGTGTAGGTGCAGCAAAAATCGCCTTAGAACAAGCTGGTGAAAAAGCAAAAGGTGCTGTATTAGCTTCTGATGCATTCTTCCCAATGAGCGATACAGTTGAAACTGCAGCTGCTGCTGGTATTAAAGCAATTATTCAACCAGGTGGATCAATTAAAGACCAAGATTCTATCGACAAAGCAAATGAATACGGTATTGCAATGGTATTCACAGGGGTAAGACATTTCAAACATTAAGAGTTTGGTTTAACGCTCGTCTTTGAGGAGGCGGGCGTTTCGTTTAGGGCAACCAAAGTGCAACCCGCACATAAAGTCGGGGAAAGCGCCCATAAAGTGCAACCCGCACATAAAAGTGTTGAACCCGCACATAAACAGGTGAAACTCGCACATAAACCGAGGGAACCCGCACATAACCAGACAAAACTCGCACATAACCAAAAAAGTTTCGCCCGTAAAATTATTCATTATTAAGGAGGCAATCCAAATGAACATCCTCGTAATTGGTAGTGGTGGCCGTGAACACGCAATTGCAAAGAAATTCAGCATTTCACCATCTGTTAAGAACGTATATGTAGCACCAGGAAATGACGGTATGCGCGAATGTGCTGAAATCTTATCAATTGACGTACTTGATTTCGAAGCGCTTGTGAACTTTGCAAAAGAGAACAAGATTGACCTTACATTTGTTGGCCCTGAACAGCCATTAGCTGCTGGGATTGTAGACTATTTCCAAAAGGAAAACTTAACAATCTTTGGACCAACAAAAGCTGCAGCACAAATTGAAGGTAGTAAATCTTACGCAAAACAACTGATGAAAAAATACAATATTCCTACAGCTGCTTATGAAACTTTTACTGATGCACAAAAAGCAATTGAGTATGTAAAAGAACAAGGTGCACCAATCGTCGTTAAAGCGGATGGACTTGCTGCTGGTAAAGGTGTAATTGTGGCAATGACTGACGAAGAGGCAATTGAGGCAATTGAAGATATGATTGGTAATCAGCGATTTGGTGAATCCTCTTCACGTGTAGTTATTGAACAATTTTTAGACGGTGAAGAATTCTCCTTCATGTCATTTGTACATAAAGGACAAATTTACCCTATGGTTATTGCGCAAGATCATAAACGCGCATACGATGGCGATCAAGGACCAAATACAGGTGGAATGGGTGCATACTCACCTGTACCGCAAATTTCTCAAGATATGGTGTCAAAAGCGTACGATGAAATTGTTGTACCTACAGTAAAAGCAATGGAAGAAGAAGGCGTATCCTTTACAGGAATTCTTTATGCTGGCCTAATTCTTACAAATGAAGGTCCTAAAGTAATCGAATTCAACGCACGTTTTGGTGACCCAGAGACTCAAGTAGTACTACCACGTATGACATCCGATTTTGGACTATTTATGAAAGCATTAATGGAAGAAAAACCGTTTGATTTACAATGGTCAGATGAGGCGATGTTAGGTGTTGTAATCGCTGCTGAAGGCTATCCAGGTGATGTTGAAAAAGGAAATCCACTTCCTAATTTAAATGACATTGATGGAAATTATGAAGTTTATCATGCCGGAACAAAATTAGTAGATGGTCAATATGTTGGGAATGGTGGACGAGTTTTATTAGTTGCCACTAAAGCGAACACGTTAAAAGAAGCACAAGAACTAGTTTACAAAAAATTAAATGAAATACAGTGGGATCATTTCTTCTATCGAAAAGACATTGGATGGCGCACTTTTGTATAGAAATTAATAATAGGCAAGAAGATTTTTCTTCTTGCCTTCATTTATGTGCGCCCGGCATGGGCTATAACTTGGTGGTGAAAGTCCACTACAGGCTTGGCAGTAGGAACTGTTAGCTAATGGCAAGGGTGTCCATCGTGAGGTGGAATCTGAAGGAAGCCGGAGGCAAAATCCCGAACTGAC
>NZ_JBMIRP010000037.1:0-87500 GCF_049202975.1 Ureibacillus sp. MALMAid1270
GTTTTCTAATCAATTACACTATACCAAAAGAACGAGGTGTTTTTCATTTTTCATTAACATTGTCAAGTAACATAATGAAAAGGCCGCAGGCCTTTAACAATCAACGTGGATCACCTACTTTATTGGTGCGAAAGTTGAGTAAATAACAATCGAAGGCTTTTTGTACAATTCAGTAATTTTTGCAGCAACAATGCCGATAATTCCATTATGAAAATCATCAAATACAACAATAACTTTATCATTGTAAAGTTGCCTTTGATTAATCTGATTTTCAGCCAAGATGAAATTTTGATTTGCTGTCTTCTTTATAAAAGACAATCCCCATGTTTTTTTGATTAATTAATTCGCATTTTAGTATTAAAATATTGCTAAAAGATTTTGTTACTAACATATCCATAAGAGTAATGGATTTCATGTTGTTCACTCCTACGATGGGTTTAATAGTACAATTTCGATATTTTTTTCTTCATATAATACAACCTTCTCTACCATTGTTTGGACTAAGGATTTAGCTTCGACAACGGGAAGATTATCGATTGCGTCAATTACAGTCGCAATTTTTTTATTAACCTTGTCTTCAAGCTCCGAAGTGTTAACGGAAGTGGTTGATTCTCGATTTTTTGCTTCTTCTACTAGTCTTTCCATTCTTTCCTTTTCTGCTTGTAAATCCTTTAATTCAATTAAGCCAGCGGTATAGGCTTCTACTTTACGTTTGTAACGGTTCTTTGCAGTATGTATTTGTTGCTGTATTTCTCTTTTTTCTTCTTCTTTTACTTGACTGGCGATCATAATAACATATGATTGATTGATCGATTTGGATAATTGATGCAATCCCCGTTTAAACCAACTTTCTACGTCCGAAGCGTTATACCATTTACTTGTACAAGTTCCTTTATTCTTATTAGCTGAACAGCGGTAAACACGCCTTCTTTTTGTTTTTGGCCCCATCCAACTGATACTCATCGCAGCACAACATCTGCCACATTTTAATAATCCTCCAAGTAAATGTGGGCTCGTTTTGGACCGAGGGTGTATTTTTTTACCAGGAACTTTTTTTTGGACGGCATCCCAAGTTTCTTCATCAATAATTGAGGGGAGGGCATGTTCAACCACTACCCATTCCTCATCATCTTTTTCTACTTGCTTTTGATTACTCCTATCAATTCGATTCCAAACCAATGTCCCCTTGTAAACAGGATTTGTAAGCATAAGCTTGATGGAACGAATCGACCATTCTTTTTTTTGTTTTGACGGAATACCTTCTTCATTTAACTGTTTTGCAATGCTGTAATACCCAAATCCTTTTTGAAGGTAAAGATCAAACACTCTTTTTACCACTTTTGATTCAGTATCGTTAATGACAAGTTCTTTATTGATAAGGTCATAGCCGTATGGGCTTTGCGTAAGCCATTTCCCCTGGTTAGCTGCATGTAGCATATTATCAAATACCCGTTCACGAATTCTTTCACGTTCAAATTCAGCAACAGCTCCAAGAACTTGAAGTGTCAATCGACCAGAAGGGGTATTTGTGTCAAATGATTCACTAATAGATATAAAAGAAACTTTATGATCCTGAAATGTGTCAATCAGTTTCAGCAAGTCCAATAAGCGTCTGCTTAAGCGATCGAGTTTCGTAACCAAGATTCTTGATATTGTTCCCTTGTCTACCTCTTTTAAAAGCTTATTTAGTTGTGGACGATCTAAGTTTTTTGCCGAGTATCCATCATCAATAAATAGGAGAGGAATTTCATCCCAGCCCATCGCTCGGCAATATGCTTTTAAACGGTCCTGTTGTTCATCTAATGAAACTCCTTCTCGTGCCTGCTCGTCGGTTGAAACACGGCAGTAAAGTGCGACCGACCTAGCATTTTCTAATGAAAATTCATTCATTAAGTTTCCTCCAAGTTCTGTTTGTCCATTTATATGAGAAAACAGTAAAAATCATTAATAAAAGAAAATAGGGTTGTCCAATTCAATTCCTCGCATCGACCGCATAGACATGTATAAAGGGGGATTGCATGGACGATGTAAAAATTAGCTTCAGGTTTGGAAATATTGGCTTCGATGTAATATCAGACTTAAATGAGACAAATCAAGAAAAAATAAAACAATTTTTTCTGCTTTGGGAAAAGAAAGTCAGGAGTTGTTCAGCTATCCATTTCTTAAATAAGGAGCTTAATTTAGACGCCAGCAAAGTTGTCGATATTTCTGTGGAAACAATGAAAGAGAGTCCAACCACTACTGGTTAGACTCTCCTTTTTTTAGAAATTTATTCATTATTATAAACATATCGTTCACCATAGTGAATAACGTTGTTAAAAAGTGTCAATAATGTTCCTGTAACCTAATTTTTTAATAAAAGCTCTAATCCCCGCTCGAATGTATTTAGCAAATATTGTGCTGCATCTGGATTAAGTTTTTCTAATTCTCTTAATTGTTCAAGGGCATGATTGAGTCGAGATTCTAATTCATCCGATGTGCCAGCATTTAGCGGTAAAACATATAATTCATTTTGCAATTTTTCAAGAAGTGATAATTGAATCGTATCCGTTTTTCCTGTCTCCAAATTACTGAGATAACCTGGTGAAACATCCAATTTTTCTGCGAATGCATTTAAACTGATTCCCTTATTGATACGTAAAGTCCGAATTAGTGGTCCGAGATTTTGCAGCATGAATGTACCTCCATTAGTTAAATATTCAAATTTAAAAATGATGCACAGTTAGACTTATCTTATGCGCACATTGTTTGTCCTTATTTCGATAAAAGTTAAGCACAGTCCTTCTAGAGGACAAAGAAAGGAGGTTATTAATAATGGCTAAAACAAAGAAAGTAAAAGGAAGATTAACATCAATCCAATATGTTCATGACCCAGAGGCGGCGAATGAATGGATGAAGTTGTTAATGGAAATTACAAAAAGGCAATTTTCAGAGCGTTGTTTGAATAAAGATAAAGGGTAGGGGGAAAAAACGACGATTAATGAAAGGAGTATAGAGTGAAACAAACAGCTGCCTATTATCGGAGTTCGACGCAACTTCAAGAAGAATCTGTTACGACGCAGCAATATGAAATCAACCAATCTGCACTAAAAAAGGGGATTCTGATTGATATCGAATATCCAGAACCTGCTGTTTCGGCAAGAAAAAAATTAAACGAAAGGCCCAAAATGAAACAGTTGATGACAGATATAAGGATTGGGAAAATTGGAACATTGCTTGTTTATAAAAGGGATCGGTTAGCACGAAAAGTAGAAGAGCATCTTGAATTATACAAACTCTTTATGCGACACGGTGTGGATGTACATTTCATCGCAGAAAATGAACCTCCAATGCGTTTCGATATTTTGGGGGAACTAATGGAATTATTTATAGGGGTAATGAATCAAAGGGAAGGGGAACAAATCAATTTACGAATTTCGGATACTAAATTAAACAATTTTCTTAGGGTAAAAGTATTGGCCATTTGCCTTTTGGCTATTCCACTGATAAAGATAAAACGAAAATTATTAGAAATGAAGACGAACTTAAGATTATTAAATTCATATTTCAGGAATGGAATACTGACAAGTATGGAAATATGGAAAAGTTGGCCCAGAAATTAAAGGAAGTCGGTCTTAAAAGAGGGAAAAATGATTGGACTAGGAATAATGTATCGGATGTCCTTACAAACCCAATCTATATGGGGATTCGAGTTGCCAGTTTTGATAACCGCGAAGTGTCGCGTTCGGTTGATGAGTTAGCGGTTATCACTCCAGATGAATTTGTTTTAGCACAACAATTAATTGAAGATAGGAAAAAGCCAAAGAGAGCAAAAGAAAATTTTAATTATTTATTGTCTCACTAGCGTCGCATAAATAACGTCTGAATTTTCAGTTTTTGTTTTCCCTGATTTTAATGAAAAATCGAAAACACTAAAACTGAGGTAGTAAACATCCATTTTTTTACTATAACCATTGTCGAGTGCAACAGAGACTAGAAAGTAGCTTTATGGGACGCTATTTCCTTGGATTTTGCGTAACCAAATGTGTGCAGATTTCCATAAAGCAGCTTTTAAATACCGACTGATCTGTAAGTAAGTTCGCTTACTGTTCGTGTTCAACTGGGCAAGTACATTCAAACAGTACACGATCATCGCGATGTACACTTGATTATGCACAGCTTGCTCACTTTGACCATAGAATTTTTTGATGTTCAAATGTTGTTTCATCCATTTGAAAAACAATTCAATCGCCCAGCGTGATTTGTATAGTTCAGCGATTTCATCTGCACTTAAATCAAATCGATTCGTGAGTAAATGTAAATCGTTTCCTTTTGTATCTAGTAATTTTATCAAACGAAACACATTCTCCGACCGATTTTGTGTGGTTCCGATGACGACCATTTCATCTGATAAAACGGGCGAATTTTCCGCCAACTCAAAGGGTTCAATCAGGCGTATAACCGCATTTTTTCTCAAACGAGAGACGAAGAAATAGCCTTCATCTGTCATGCGATCGAATCGTTCATAATCCAGTAGCCACGGTCAAACACATACATGCATTCTTTGTCATCGACAAGTACTTCAAGCTGACCACGATCATGTTCAATCGCATTTGTGAGTACCGCTTTGTCCGGATAGGAACAACCTTTTTCCATAAAGACAAGGCGCAAATGAAGCTTTACTCCTGACTTTGTTTTACGGAACTTCGCCCACTTATGATTATTCAAGTTTAATGGTAAGGTACTTGAATCAATGATTTTCAGTGGGGTCGTCAATTTTCGTCTTCTTTGAAAATCAGTCTTTCTGTGAATTTGCCCAACTACATCCAGAAAAATCTTTTGAAAGAGCTCAGTCGGAACTTGATTTAATCGTCTACCTAACTGAGAGAAACTAATGGAATCAAGGTTCGTTGCGTTCTGCAATTCTTCTGAAAAGACGCAATCACTCAATGCACGTAAACTTTCCGTTTCATGAAGTTGCGCAAATAGTAATAATCTCATAAATGAAGCCATATGAAGCTTCTTTGTATAGTAATTTAATTGGAAGGTTTTCACTAGTTCTTCAAATAAGCCTGTTGAAATAGGTGAAAACCATTATTCAAATGATGTTTTTCGTGTAAACTTATCCATGCGTTGTCCTTTATTTTGGATTTGGATAGATTACTACCACCAAACCATTATAAAGGCATTTTTTATCCGATGAATATATTACAGAAAATTCGGTTTATTAGAGTGCAATTAATTATTTTAATGCGACACTAGTGCTAAAATAATAAAAAACGTAATAAAAATCGTTAGGTTAATCAATAAAGCTCGGCAAAGGGGTAGGATCATATGTTTATAGGCTTTTTAGAGTTCGGTAAAGGGATAGTTGAGGGATCCCCAAACTATCCCTTTACCGAACTAAGATTGGGAAAAAAAGAGGCTTGTCCCATATGTGACAAGGCTTTAACGGTACTAGGCAGAACGGAAATTAATGAAAGCAAATTAATCAATTCGGCAAAGGGATAGGATGGCTAATTTGCAGTTCGGTAAAGGGGTAATTACACTAGTAAACTTACGAAAGTAGTAAAAGCAATCATTTTTGATTTCGTTGGTGCTATTGCCAATACTCCCCAATTGGGACTTATCATACAACGTTTAGCAATTTTAAAGTGACATATGATTTACCTGATGGTTATACTGTTGCCACACCAAGTGATCGTGATCAATATCCCAGTCCTTCTAGTAATAAGTTTGAAGTGAATAATATTAAAGAACTTTTTATAGCTATCCTTTATCAACCAAAAGTTATTGAGCTAATGAAGAATGATGTTACTTTTCGAGTATTTGGATTTGAGGAAAAGGACGACCTATATAACGAAATTGGTGAAGCTGCTTCCAATGCACTGCAATATTTTCAGTAGAACGTTGGTTCGTACCCCTTTACACAATTAGATATTGTCATAGATGGCCCAGGAATACATTATTCTTTACCAAATGTGCAGTTACAAAAGTCAAAAAAGAGTTTAATGTCCGAATTGCTAATGAAAAGGGTATTTCAATATCTAAAACAAAGTATTATCTGATTGTAGAAAAAACGTTCTTACACTACCATGTAAGAACGTTTTTTCTTACAATTTCTGTGGTGAAGCATGGCTTCATGGAGGCTAACTGGGGCTTAATTTAATAACAAAAACTAATCCACCTAAAGGGTGGTCTTTTTAATTCTTCTCGAATGTAACTTTATACATTGTGCCAAATTAGGGTGCGTTGATCCTAGAAGGATATCTTTATATTAAAACAGCCAGAATAAGTCGGGAAAGGAAACCGAGCTTACACTAGCTGTTCCGATACATTTATTATCCTAATTTTTTATAAAATTGTAGGATAGAATAATTAGTAAAAATAAATTGACGACACTTCAAATTTTACTAAATATTACCTTACTCTTTTTCGAGTTCTGAAACGATATTTCTAACCTTTTTTAGATAATCTTGTTTTGTCCAGCTACCAATTGCCTCTTCGTTGTCAAACCCATTTTCAGCTAGTATTGTATTGAACCTTATTAACTCCAATTTCATTTTTTCTACGTTTTCTGCTGAAAAATCAGGATTAGTAATAAAAGAATATCTTTTTAAGAGTGCACCTAACTCCAGCATTTCATAATCATCTTGGTTCATTGTTTTTATTGTTTTACTCGTTACACCTATGTTGAGCGCATGCGCAGTGCTCGAACTAGCATCTTCTAATTGTATCGAAAGTAAGTCTAAATCAGACCAATTTTCGTTTTCCAGTTTAGAGAGAGTTTTGTGTAATTCAAATAACTTATTGATTGCGTTTGTTTTAAACGTCCGTTCTGTTATATCGTTCATGTGAATAACAGATATTATAACAATTGAAATTAGGACAATATTTAAAATTATTGAAATTGAAATTAATACTTTATGTTTTTTTTTCAATACTATCACTCTTTTCAAAATTGCAAGACTCTTATAAGGTTATTCTAAAATTAATCTAAAAATTCTTCAATAGTTGGATAATCGGAATTTATATCATAGTAATGATTATAATCTAAATCCACAAATACTTGTCCGTTAATTTCAGCAATCGTAATTAATTTAAATTTAAGTGCTAAAGTGTCACCAATTGAGTATTCACTTGTAAGATTACCTTTAAAGTATACCGAATGATATTCGATATTTGAGTAATTAGAAGATATAAATCGCTAGTAATCGTTGGTTTTTTCGCTTTTTACGCAAAAAAACTTGTCACCCCTTAGATTTGGTTAATAGTGAGGTTACCACACGACACCAAAATCCCAAATAAGGAAGTGACAAGTTTGTACCCTCAATTATTAGCGTATTTACTTGAATTTATCAAGTACCAAGAAAAAATAATTAAAATTGTCCTCTCGTTCGGAGAATGATTTCCGCCCTGAACTATTGTGATTTTCAGTTTTTCATAGAAGTTTTGACACTACCAATTAATTTGTAACATCAGCATTAAAATGATTACTCGATTATACTGATGTTATAATTTAACTATAAATATTATATTACTTTCCCACAATTGGATAATATGGGTAAATTTTGGCGTGTTAAAGCTCCGTTTCTAAAATCAATTTACACAAAACGCAGCATTTGCATCACAATTAAACAATATTGCTATTTTTTTATGAGTTAAAAATCCTAATTTGAACGAGTTTATTAAAATGTTTGCATTTTTACCTTTTAATGTAAAATTGGAGTTAATGTTCGAATTGCTAACCCCCAGCAACGTTTGAACGATTTATTTGAATATGCTAAAAAGGGTATTCCAAAAAAAAGGATTATCTTATTTTAGAAAAATAACCTTCTTGCACTAATGTGTTAGTTGAAGAATAGTAATTTATAAGAAAAACGCTCAGATTAAACTACTGAGCGTTTTTGCTTGCCAGCTACATTGCTAATTTATTTTAAATTGAATGTTAATTGGTTTATTTAAACCAAAATACCATAAATAAAGTATTTTATTTATCAATTAAATCGTTAAAGTATCCAATATTTACAATGATTTCTTCATAAATTTTCTCTTTACTATTTATATTATTACTTTTTAGATATTGTGTTGTAAGAGTAATTATTCTGTTAATATAATCATCCATTTGATTAAATCTATCATCATTTATTAGTTTGTTTATAACTGCTAAAGTATATAATGATTGTCTAGAATTAATTAATTCACCATTTATCTGAGAAATAATTATTGAGTTACTTTGATTGTTATTTAAATCTTGATCTTGTTCCAATGTTGAGTTTAACTCCACTATACGATGATTGATAGTATTTAATTGTGCATCATATCCACTTAGCGCTAGCTTTTCTAGCTCTACTTTTGCATACAAATTCATCCCCGTGACTATTATACAGACGAAAGTTATTATAAGTGATGATATAAAAATGAGTTTTTTCATCCGTATCCCTCTTTTCCACATATCAATTAATTGTTATTAATAGTAAAGTTTACAGTAGCATTTCCAGTACGAACTCCGATTACAGCGTGCATACCAGGTGAAACCTCTTTACCATAAACATAATAAGCTTTAGTCCAGGCTCTTAAATCACCTTTACTACTCCCAGGGTTATAATTGTATTCAAAATACGCTGATACCCCACTTTTAGTTGATTGATTCAGTGATGCTTTATTTAATGTAGCCTCTGCATCTTTATATGTAATTGAACCAGGTAATTCTGTTGCATTGCTACCTATATTTCCAAATATTACCTCTAACTGTCTATTATATGCTTCCCTATCATGTTTTACATACCCCGTAATTGGTTTAGTGATTGCATAAACTAGGTTGAAAACTTCAACTGCCCAATGTAAACTTGGAATGTTTGTACTGAAAGTAGATGCGTTTGGACTTACCATACCAACCAATCCAGATACTGCCCAACTCGGATGAGCAAATCCAATGGTCATCTTTTGCGTATAAACCCAATTTGCATCATAATAATTTTTAATTACTGAGTCTCTAGTCCAACCTCTTACTCTTACTTTTCCTCCGCCACCATTTCCTCACAATAATAGCATAAAACTTTCACTTTAAAGGTTGGTAACTTGTACCAACGCCTAGGTTATTCCGATTATTTATCACAATAGAGGCACGTTATGATAAAACCAATTAGAAAAAGGTCAGCCAAAAATTCTGGCTAACCCTATATTCAAAACGAAACAATTCTTGCTATAACTTATTGCATTTATTTCAACGATGAAATAGTGAATATGGTGAGTATAATTTTGAACATATCAAAAGTTCACCCCATCATTTGCTCTATAATGTTGTTCTTTATGTTTTGAACAGTAAGCGTCAAAAAACGCCACGTGTTTTTTGTCGGCGATTATTGTATGCATTAATTAGATTTATTTGGGAAAGACAATCCTTTGGTGCTTAACTTTGGGCAAGCGTTAAAAAAGTACTAATTATCCCCAACCGAACCCGATATTTATGGAATCTAGTTTTTTTATTTAAATCAAGGCTTCGGTTTTATGGATAGAGATTCATATTTTTCTCGGTGTTTGGATAGTTAATCGATCGAAAGACTATACAAAAACCGAGAGCAAGAAGGCTGATATATCGTCTTTAAAGGGTTTTTAGAATATGGAAATATAATAAAAAATGGTATATCGGTTCTTAGGTTACTTTTGTAAACTTACCTCGGTAATTTGGCACCAGTAATTTTACCTTTGTAAACATCAGTCCTGTAATTATAGAATTGATATGTTATGTAAGTAATATTACTAGCATAATTTTATCTTTATAAAGTGGAGGGAAGAATGGGAATGATTTAACCTTTTATCTAATACACTTTACAAAGATATTATTTTTGACTGCAAGGAAATCATAGGGGAGAATCTCTCTGGGTCTTTAGGAGCTAAGTAGTTTTACACTAACAAGCGGGAAATGATTATGAGAAGTGCTAAGTTGTTGTAGACATGTAAGCAACGATACATCTTGTTGCGGTATTGTTTATGTATGATGGCTTTAGCAGTTCCATTCACAAGCTAATTTTCAAACTCATCAAAAAACACCTATGCGATAGGATGGCTGGGCTTCTTATTGGCACCAACGAATCATGCGGGAACTTAATTTAACTACTGAGGAAACAATTGAATACGCCAAATTAAATGCTGGAGTAGTGCAGCCATCTAAAACATCCATTAATCCTTACTATCTTGGTTTGAAAATCTTTGAAGATATCGAGAGAAGATATGATAACCCAACAGAAGAAATGCGCCGGATGGGTGTGAAACCTGGATCTGGGCGGGAAAAGATGTTTGAAGTACGGGAAATTGAATCAGATATATCCTTTATCCGAAACTATTTAACAAAAGAGCTAGTTGAGCAGGAAGATATGTATTTGTTTGAGAAAAAAGGTCTTGAATATCGTATTAGTACAAAAGATTATGAGAATGTTCGAGATCAGCTTGTTTCTATGAGAGTAAATGGCGGATTCCCATATATCGTTGTAGAAAATGGCGATTATTTAAGAAGTGGGGAACTTTATTTAAAACACGGTTACGAAGGTACCGAGCTAGATGCTCAGTATTTAGAAAAGGTGCTTCAATACATTTATAAATTATGGGGTCGTCCCGTACATGTGGAAACATTTGTAGAAGATAAACCGATTCTTTACTCCTACGATGGGAAAAAGAATTCACGTAGATTTATGTAGTAGGGAAGTGGGCTACTCGAGATTGCACCATTAACTTAACATGTAAGAAAAAAACTTGGAGGAAAAATTCCTCCAAGTTTTTTAGTATGGTTTTGAATTACGCGCTTTTTTAATTACTTCATCAATTACTTTTCTTGCATTTTTTGCACCTAATGGACGCGGTTGAAACTCTTCTGAGAACTCTTCTTGATTATTACTTGCTTCTTTAGCTTTATCTGCTAATCCTTCTCTTAAACGACGTCCATATTCTTCGTCTGCTTGCTCAGCGAGTGCAATCATCTTATCTTGAATTTCTTTTGGACAAATTGCTAAGTCATTCACTAAATTGTTAATGAGTTCATCTTTTTCCCACTGTTCGAAGTTACGGTATGTTTCACCCGCTTGCTTTGTATTGTCATTACGATCGATTGATTCTCTTACAAGTTCTCCTTGAACCATAGGTGTATACTCTTTACCAACTTGCTCTGCTTCTTTTAATCCACCCATACTTGAAGGCTCATAATTCACATGTAAATTTTGACCAGGGGCCTTGTCATTGTAATAACGTAATTGTCCACCTTCTTGATTTGTAGCTACACGTTTTTTCGCAGCATTAATTGGCAGTTGCAGATAATTCGCGCCAACTCGATAACGTTGTGTATCTGAGTAGGAGAATGTTCTACCTTGTAACATTTTGTCGTCTGAAAAATCGAGTCCGTCGACAAGTACACCTGTTCCAAAAGCAACTTGTTCAACTTCGTTATGGAAGTTTTCAGGGTTCTTATTTAACACCAATCGTCCTACTGGTAACCATGGGAACTTATCATTTGGCCATAATTTCGTATCATCAAGTGGATCGAAATCAAGCTCTGGATGTGGTCCATCTTCCATTATTTGAACGAATAACTCCCACTCAGGATAATCTCCACTTTCAATTGTCTCATAGAGGTCTTGAGTTGCATGGTTAAAGTTTTTCCCTTGGATTTCTTCGGCTTCTTTAACCGTTAAGTTTTTAATGCCTTGTTTTGGCTCCCAATGATATTTTACAAGTACCGCTTTCCCTTCATTGTTCACCATTTTATATGTGTTAACGCCAGAACCTTGCATCATGCGATAATTCGCTGGAATTCCCCATGGTGAATAAACGAGTGTCACCATATGGAAAGATTCAGGTGAGTTTGCACAGAAGTCAAAGAAACGTCGTGCATCTTGAATATTTGTAACTGGATCAGGTCTAAAAGCATGAATCATATCAGGAAACTTCATTGCATCGCGAATAAAGAAAATCTTTAAATTGTTCCCTACTAAGTCCCAGTTTCCATCTTCAGTATAAAATTTTACTGCAAATCCACGTGGGTCTCGAACTGTTTCAGGTGAGTGTAATCCATGTACAACAGTAGAAAACCGAACAAAGACAGGCGTTTTCTTTCCTTTTTCTTGGAATAGTTTTGCACGAGTATATTTTGATGCTGGCTCATCACCAATCGTTCCATAAGCTTCAAAATAACCATGTGCACCAGCACCACGCGCATGTACAATTCGTTCAGGTACTTTCTCACGATCAAAATGACTAATCTTTTCAATAAAATCATAGTTCTCTAGTGTTGCAGGTCCACGATTTCCGACCGTACGAATATTTTGGTTGTTTGTAATGGGGTGTCCTTGTCGATTTGTAAGAGTATCGTCATTTTCGATATTCGTTTGATACTGTTCTTGATTAGATGGATCATTTGTCATTTAAATCTTCCTCCTGTTATTAACTTGCTGTACACTCAAAATGATGTCCGTTTAGAGCTTGCATTAAACAATTTTTATAATGTTGATTTTCATAGAACGCAAAGTCGCCCATAAATGGTTGAAAGTCGCACATAACATGCCGTAAGCCGCATATAACCCGCGGGAACCCGCCCATAAATGGCTAAAACTCGCACATAAATCCCTGGCCGCATATAACATGCCAGAAGCCGCCCATAAACCGTGGAAACCCGCACAAAAAAGACCAGAACCCTCACATAAACTACGCAAACCCGCACATACCTCCACTCAAACCCTAACGAGCATCACATATCCTCAAAATAAAAAAGTGCCTAATCAAGGCACTTTTAAATCGCAAGAACGATCGGCAATATCATTGGTTTTTTATTCGTCTGTTCATATACAAAGTTGGAAACTTCTTTTTTAATAGCACGCTTCATACCCATAATATTGGCATCATTAAATGGATCGACTGTTCTCTTTACTACTTCATTAATATTTTTTAGCAGTTCTTCTGAGTTTTTTGCATAGACAAAACCACGTGAAATGCAATCTGGATCAGAAATTCGGTAACCATTTTCTTTACTAATCGTTAAAACGATAACGAGCATACCTTCTTCAGATAATTGCTTACGATCTCGGAGAACAATATCAAACACTTCATCGTCACCCGCGTTATCAACATATGTGTCACCAGCTGTTACTTTGCGAGTTTGACGTGCTTCACCATGTTGAACATCGACTACATCACCATTTTTAATAATAAATGTATGACCTTTTTCCACACCGACTGCTTCTGCCAATTTTTGATGTAAATATAACATACGATATTCTCCATGGATCGGAATAAAGTATTTTGGCTTCATTAAAGTAAGCATTAGCTTTAAATCCTCTTGATAACCATGGCCAGAAACATGCATACCTGTAATTGAGGATGAGCCGTAGATAACATTAGCCCCTAATTGGAATAAATTATCGACAATCTTGGAAACATCTTTTTCATTTCCAGGAATCGGTGAAGCGGCGAAAATGACAGTATCACCAGGTAAAACTTTTACATCTCGATTACTGTTAGTTGATAATCGGGATAACGCTGCGAGAGGTTCACCCTGGCTACCAGTACATAAAATCGTTATTCTTTCAGGTGGTAATTGTCTAACATCGCGTGCATCTACTAACATCCAATCAGGTACATCTAAGTAGCCTCTATTTCTTGCAACAGAAACGACGTTCACCATACTTCGACCAAGTAACGCCAATTTTCGATTTGTTTTTTTACATGCTTCTACAATTTGTTGTACGCGGTTTACATTAGAGGCGAATGTCGAAATAATGACCTTTCCTGTCGCACCATAAAATGCTTCTTCAATATGTTTTCCGACTTCACTTTCAGAGGGAGTTAACCCAGGTCGCTCTGCATTTGTACTCTCGGAAATTAACATTAAAATCCCATCATCGCCGATTTTCGCCATTTTATGAATGTCTGTATACTGATCATTTACAGGTGTTAAATCAAATTTAAAATCCCCTGTATGAACTACTTTTCCTTCAGGAGTATCAAATACAATGGCTAAGCAATCAGGAATACTATGACTTGTTTTGAAGAAACTAACCTGGAAATTACCGAAATCTAATTTAGATTCAGCATTAATTTCGACTAAAGTAGATTCACGTAAAAGTTTATGTTCTTTTAACTTTAGTTCGATTAAGCCTAGAGTAAATCTTGTTGCATAGATTGGGACATTTAACTTCTTTAAAAAATACGGAATTCCACCAATGTGATCCTCGTGTCCATGGGTAACAACTAATCCTCTAATTTTATGATGGTTTTCTTGTAAGTAAGTAACATCAGGAATGATTAAATCAATTCCTAGCAATGCCTCACCAGCAAATTTTGCTCCACAGTCGATAATAACTAGATCTCCACCGTATTCAAGTACGTACATATTTTTACCGATTTCGTTAATTCCACCTAAAGCAAAAACCGATAAAGTGTTTTGATTATTAGACAATTCTATCCCTCTTTTCAACAACGATCTTGTAAAACAATTATCTAATTCCAGTTCATAACATTGATTAGTATAACTATTTCCAAAATGTCCAATACGGAAATCAATGTTAAACTTTATAACATTTAGTTCTTTCATCATATTTTTTCTATTAATTTCTTAAATTTAAGTATGAAACTCTACTAACTCGAATAGAATTTTATAAGTTTATATTTGGAAAAATTATAGTAGAGGGATGAATGAAATGAAAATGTTCATGATAAGTTGGATATTTCTATTAGCAATAGCCTTTTTCATATTAGCCTTTTTCTTAGAACCATTATTTATGGTAGGATCGTATTTATTTATCTCTTTTATGATGTTTTTATGGGGTTATTTTGAAATGAAAAAAGAGATGGATAGAAGAAAAGAAGAGATATTGGAAGAAAGTGAAGAGTTCATAAAAGGCATTCCACATACAAAATATACGCTATCAGATGATTTACTTAATAGTTTATTGATAGATGAAACAAGTAATACTTTTTATATAGCGAAAAGAGAATATACTGACGAGGATTTCGAATGTATGTCCTTCCCATTTTCAAAGCTTTTAGAAGTGGCAATTCTTGAAGATGGTCGAGTAAAGTATCTGTTCCCAAGGGATGGTATTATTGGGGGAACGGTAAATGAGGAAGGAAAACCGATTATTAATGTATTTGAAGCAGATGAATATGAGTATGATGAAGAAGACGAAGACACAATCAAAAAAGTAACGTTAAAACTTGTTGTAGATGACTTTTCAAACCACACAATTGAGTATGTCTTTTTAGATAATGACGATTCAATCGAAAAAGACAGCGAGGAATATAAGGATTTAATGATGGAATGTACAAACTGGTATCAAATGTTAAGTTTAGCCATCAATCAGTACAAACATGAGAAAAGATTAATTGGCCATTGGATGTAAGAAATAATATAAACGATTAACACTATTTTACCCTCTTCCATATTTATATAAGTGGAGGAGGGTTTACATGATTTCAACAGAAACTTTGACGATTCAAGGACACATTTTTTCAGCGGTAACGGTGTATTTACCTAAAACTACACTGTTAACAATCTCAAATGACATTGGGTATATTATGTGTGGTGCGTTGGATGTGGGATTATTGAATGAGAAGCTAGCAGATCGTAAAATTGTTGCAGGTCGTGCAGTGGGAGTAAGAACGATTGATGAATTATTAAAAGCACCACTTGAGTCAGTTACTTATGAGGCAGAAAAGTATGGAATTGTAAAAGGTATGATTGGGGAAGAAGCTTTATTAAAAATGATATAAATACAAATTATCACTGACGTATTTGTTTGCAAAACAAGTACGTCAGTTTTTTTATTACTGCGATAATCCTTGGAGTTTGATAAAATGAATCACAATATGACTGAATGGAGAAAAGATTGTGAAGACATTTAAGAAAGTTTATGTAGAAATTATTAGTGTTTGTAACCTCGCTTGTAGTTTTTGCCCGCCGACGAACCGCACGAAGGGAATTATTAAAGTTGAGGATTTTAAAAGAATATTAGATCAGCTAAAACCGCACACAAAATATATATATTTACATGTAAAGGGTGAACCGCTAATGCACCCTAGAATAGATCAATTGCTCGATGCTGCCCATGAAAAAGGATTCAAAGTTAACATTACAACGAATGGTACATTGATTAAGAAAAACAGAGAGAAACTTTTAGGTAAGCCTGCGCTAAGACAAATTAACTTCTCGTTACATAGCTTTGACGGACATGAAGGATCGGAAAATCGCGAAAAGTACCTAGGGGATATTCTTGAATTTGTTCGTGAAGCGAAGGAACAAGGTATTCTTATTTCTTATCGTTTATGGAACTTACAAAGAGGGCAATCTACTGATCTTGCTAGAAGAAGAAATAGAGAAACACTAGATATCATCGAAAAGGAATATAATTTAGACTATAAGATTGAAGAAAAGGTAGTACCTGGCGGCGGTGTGAAAGTTGCCCATAATGTGTACTTAAATCAAGACCACGAGTTTCGTTGGCCGAGTCTATTAGCACCAGAAGATGAAGGAAAAGGCTTCTGTCATGCACTAAGAAGTCATGCAGCAATTCTTGTGGATGGAACAGTTGTACCATGCTGTCTTGATGGGGATGGTATTATAAAACTTGGGAATGTGAACGAACAATCATTTTCTGAAATTGTTGAGGGCGAACGAGCTAACCGAATCGTAGATGGTTTCTCAAATCGCGTAGCAGTTGAAGAATTATGTCGAAAATGTGGGTTCCGTCAAAAATTTGGAATGTAGTATAAAGTATCCTTGGATAAGCTCGCAATTATTTTTAACAAGCATATCAAATTGTTCTTTTTCCAAGACACCTTCTGCTACTACTTGTAACCCAGTATTATGTGCCTTTAAGCTTTGAAAAAGTTGTTTTGTTGCTATTAGAAGATGACCAAGTTTAAAGAGATCCTGTGTTAAATAAATAGCAGATACATTAAAGAGATGTGACGATCTAAATAGTTGTTGTTACATCTCTTTTATGTTTATTGGAGTAATGGATATTTCGTGTGATAAGGCTTGTCGTTATTCCAACAAACATGATTGTGATGATGGAGAGGAGTAGAGTAGACGTTGATATTAGTAGTCCTCCTAAAAGAACGACCATGGCATCAATGAAAAAGATGATTACCCCTATGTTAATTCCTGTTTTATCGCAAATAAATTGGGCAATTAAATCCGTTCCACCAGTGCTTGTCTTAAATCGAAGCATAATACCAATTCCTAAACCAACCAAAATTCCACCTAACATCGAACTAACTACGGGTTCTAGTCGAATAAAGTACTGAAGTGGTCTAAAAAAGTCGATGAAAAATGAGGAAATAATCATTCCGTGTAAGCTATTGTAAAAGAAATCTCGATAATAAAACCAAGCAATTGTGAATATTGGGATACTTAAACAAATAATCATTAGTCCAGGTTTTAAATTCCAAAGATAGTTTAGTATTAAACCAATCCCAATAATTCCTCCATCTAAAATTTCAAATGGAACTAGAAAAAGATTAATTCCTAATGCGATAACAATACTACTAATAATGATGATTAAACCCTTTTTCCAAAAATACATACATTTCCTCCAAGTAAGTGGACATGTTGTATGATATGAAAACAATAAACGAATCATGAGTTTAGTAATATTGAATATAGCAAAGTGTGATAGAAATATGGCTGCAATTTTTGAAGGTAGTTTGTAGATTCTAATGTAAAACTGCCTTTCATCATAGGATGAAAGACAGGCTCAGGGAATTATTGGATTTATGGATGGATAGATACGGTAGTGCCATTTGGGATTATATCTGCGAGTTCCTCAACATCATGATTATGCATACGAATACATCCTCTCGAGATGGCCTTACCTATTGAACTTGGATCATTTGTCCCATGAATACCATAATGCTCCTTTGATAAACTAAGCCACATTGTTCCATATGGGCCACCCGGATTAGGTGCACGATTAATAACGACAAAATTCCCGATAGGTGTTTGAAATAACATTCTTCCAACTGCAATAGGATAAGTTTTTTGTAAAACATTATTTCGATATAAACTCAATCTTCGGTTATTAATAGATACATCGATTTTATAAGGTATTGTATTAGGATCTGGTAAACCGGGAATTTCAATTCGTTGTCCCACGTAGATTACATCTGGATTAATAGTGGGATTTGCTCCGATGATTACGGCAAGTGGAAGACGATAATCCCTTGAAATTTGAACAAGTGTTTCTCCTGGCAATACTGTGTGATACAGCGGAATCACTCCGTTCCATATATTATCTATACATTCTATGTGAAAAAGTGAAATCGTTTCGTGATAAGTAATGACAGTATGAGTTTTCAAATCATTTCTGATTTTTGCATCGGATTAACATAAATTTACAAAGTTTTTGTTGCAAAACTAATGGTATTAGTTATAATAAAACTAATGGCATTAGTTTTTATCGATTAGCCAATGTGAATGTTTTGTTGGACATTTTGGATTTGAAGCAGGATTTATCTAAATGTAAATATTCTTCAACTACTACAATTCGTCATTCAAGGTGTCTCCATTATTTTGTTTTTTGCAAGTAGGATTATTGTTGGAATTAAAAAGGGAGAGATGAAAAGATGAAAATAACGAAATTTGATAGATTATACCAATTAACAATCATGCCGAATTTATTTCCGGTCAATTGTTATCTTTATGAAGAAGACAGTGAGCTTACATTAATTGATACAGGAATTTCAGCGAGTTTTAATGGTATTGTTAAACTTGTAGAAGAAATTAATAAACCACTAACTAATATTGTTCTAACTCATGCCCATGGAGATCATGTTGGCTCATTGGATTTATTAAAGGAACGATTTCCAAATGCAGTTGTCTCTATCTCGAAACGAGATAGTCGATTATTAGGAGGAGATTTTTCATTAGATGATCTTGAGCCTAAAAACCCTATAAAAGGCGGATTCGACAAAAAGTTAAAAACGGTTCCTGAACGGCTATTAGTCGAAGGTGACCGAATTGGTTTATTGGAGGTTATTCATACACCAGGTCATACACCGGGTTCTATTTCTTTATTTAATCCTCAAAGTCGTCATATTATAGTGGGCGATGCAATGCAGACGAAAGGAAAGATTGCAATTTCAGGTCAACTAGTACCTCTTTTTCCATTTCCAATGTTAGCGACTTGGAGTAAGGAAGTAGCAGTCGAAAGTGTAAAAAAGATAATTCAACTAGAACCTACATTATTAGCTGTAGGTCATGGGAAAATAATAGTAAATCCCCAAAATAATATTCAACATGCAATTCAAGTAGCAGAAAAGAAATTAGTGAGCATATAAGGAGAGCATATTCGTGGCAAGAGTAGGTTTAGATAAAACTAAAATTATTCAAACAGCAGTGGAAATTGTAGATAATGAAGGAGTAGAGGCTGTAACTCTAGCAGCGATTGCGCGGAAGTTGTCGGTAAAACCGCCCTCATTATTTAATCACATAGACGGTTTGCCAAGTATAAAAAGGGAATTGTCTTTATTTGGATTAAATATACTTTTTGAAAAACTAAGCATAGCTACCGCAAATAAGAAAAAGGACATTGCCATATTAGCGATGGCAAAAGCCTATAAAGAGTTTTCCCAAGAACATCCAGGGTTATATGAATTGACGATACATGCTCCTGAAAAAAGTGATCATGAACTTAATATAGTAAGCAGTAAAATTATTGAACTGATTATGAAAGTATTACAGGATTACAATTTAGAGGAAGATAAAATGATTCACACAATTCGTGGACTAAGAAGCATTTTACATGGTTTTGCTTCCTTAGAGCAAAAAGGTGCTTTTGGAATACCAATCAGCATAGAAGAAAGCTTTGAATTTATGATCAATTCATTTATTTCAGTATTGAAACAGAGGTCATAAAAGTGTTAGTAAAAGCCCGAGCGATCAATGCTCGGGCTATTGAATTCCAGGTGGTATATAAATGTTTAAGAAACATAAAACTGCTAAATTTCCAATATCAACGATAAAATGGGAAACGGTAATCCATTTTAAACTATTTGTCTTGTAGTATGAGATTGACCAAATAATCCCCATTAGAACTAGATAGATATAAAGGTGATAAGAAGTATTAGCAATTGAAAATACACCCCACATGAATGGGTGACTAATACAGTAGAAAAATGTACTATATACAATGCTTATCCACTTTGGAAATATCTCCTTTGTTGCATCTAACAACAATCCACGCCAATATAACTCTTCGAACCAAGGATTAACCAATGCAAATACAATCCAAAGCACTATTAATACAGTTGAATCTAGTAAATGATAGTTCATGGCTAATATGGATAGAGGGATCATCCCGAGCAATAGGGATATAACATTCCATAGACTAGTTATTTTAGTTGGTAAGAACCAGTCTTTAACATGTTTTGTTCCTTTAAAGTAAAGGATACAAAGGCCAAGTGAAAGCCAGTAAACAAGTGCTAGAGGAATCCAAGCCCATTCATGTATGTACTTCGAAAAAAGAAAAGCAGTTAAAAAACCTAAGAAAATGATAGCCAATGGGGAAATTAAAATCATTAATCTTTTATCTTTACTGATCATTTTAACCTCCTGAAATGAAATATTAATGAAAAAAGGGGGTTCTGTTTATTATTAAATTATGTTCATCATGAATAGGATAGGAATTAAAACCATAATTTGTATATTCATCATTTCTCGGGAAATAAGTCGAATGAAAATAAAAATAGTCGACTTGTGAAATAAAAATCGACTAATTTTTATATGAAAGTAAATGTATCAATTATTGTACATAGAAATTATTATTATAAGATAATACAAAATTACTTTATAATTGAGATTGTTCTAAAAATAAATGAAGTATGGAGGAAGACATGCGCAAATATTTAGGCGAAGCCATGTTAATCATTACAGCAATCATTTGGGGAAGCGGATTTGTATTTTCCGCAATTTCATTAGAATATTTTACTCCATATCAACTACTGGCTGTTCGATTTTCAATTGGTGTTATTATATTAAGTTTAGTTTTTTATAAAAAACTGAAGTATATTAAAAAATCTACTATAAAAAGAGGTTTGTTGTTGGGTATTTTTCTATACTTAGCGTTTTTACTTCAAACGGTAGGTTTACAATATACAACCCCTTCAAAAAATGCATTTTTAACAGCAGTTAATGTTGTAATTGTTCCTTTTATCGCGTTTTTTGCATATCGTAGAAGAATTGATCGCTTCGAATTATCAGGAGCATTTTTAGCGATAATTGGTATAGCATTTTTATCGCTTCAATTTACAGGGGAAGTTAATATTGGAGACTTGTTAACTTTAGCGTGTGCATTTGCCTTTGCATATCAAATTTTTTATACTGCAAAGTTCGTCAAAGATGAGGATCCAATATTACTGACTATTGTTCAGATGGGAGTTGCAGCATTATTTTCTTGGATAGCGGTTCTAGTAAAAGGCGAATTTAGCTTCTCCTTTGAAATGGAAGGAGTTCTGTCAACTTTATACTTAGGTATATTCTCCACTACATTAGCCTATTGCTTCCAAACGGTTGCTCAAAAGTATACAAATGAAACAAAAACAGCCATTATACTATCAACAGAAGCATTCTGGGGTATGGTATTCTCGGTAATATTACTAAGTGAAATACTTACATATAGAATGATTATTGGTGCAATCCTAATATTAGCAGCAATAATACTTTCTGAGACAAAGCTATCATTTATGAAGAATAAAAATATAAGTGAAGAGCCGATTATAAAAAGTGAATGATTAATAATATGGAAGAGTATCCGATCATGTCGGATACTTTTTTCATTTTTGGGAAGTCGAAAGTACTTGGAATACGAGTGGGGAATCGTTTTATATTTTATTAATAATAATTATCTTGAAATTGAAATAATTTAACTCTATAATTCATATAAAACATAGTAAAATACCCTGTTTTATACAAAAGGAGTGTTCTTTATAATGTCTGAAAATGAACAAGCTTTATGCCAATTAGATTTTTCTGCAAAGAAAAAAAGTAATATTGCAACATCAGAAACAGAACATGAAATTAAAGCAGATGGTTCCTTTAATCGTCAAAAAAATAGATTTACTACCGCATTTGGAGATGGTGAAGGTGAGCTTCCAGTTGAGGCGGGTAGATATCGATTACTTTGGGCTCCAATTTGTCCATGGGCGCACCGTGCTGTTATTGTTCGAAAATTATTAGGTTTAGAAGATGTAATCAGTCTTGGAACAGCAAATCCGATTCGTACGGTTAATGGCTGGGAGTTCTCATTAGATGAAGGTGGAGTTGATCCTGTTTTAGGAATCCGTTATTTAAGTGAAGTGTATGAAAATGCAGATCCAGATTATAACGGACGTGCAACAGTTCCTGCGGTGGTTGATATTACTACAAAGAAAGTCGTGAATAATGATTATTTTAAACTAACGAACTATTTAGAAACTGTGTGGAAACCATTTCACAAGGAAGGTTCACCGGATTTATATCCAGAACATCTACGCGAGGAAATAGACGAACTAAATGACATCATTTTTCATGAAGTAAATAATGGTGTTTATAAATGTGGATTTGCCCATTCACAAGCAGCATATGAAGAGGCATTTAACACATTATTTGCAAGACTCGATGATTTAGAAGAACGTCTTTCAACAACTCGTTATTTATTCGGTGATTTTATCACTGACTCAGATATACGACTTTATGTAACACTTGCACGTTTTGATGTTGCATACCATATTGCATTTAAAACAAATCGAAACCGTTTAGTAGATTTTCCGAATCTTTGGGGATATGCTCGTGATTTGTATCAAACACCTGGATTTGGTGACACAACGGATTTTGAAGCGATTAAAAAAGGTTATTTTGCATCAGCAAACGTAATTCATAACCCACTAACGATTGTTCCAAAAGGTCCAGATATTTCAGTTTGGAATACACCAAATAATCGTGAATCGTTAAGTTCAAATATTTAGTTGCAAAAATAACGGTATATGGGAAAGGAAGACAATTCAATGGCAGAGGTAAATCAAGAAATACCTAAAGAGGTCGATGGAAAAGGGAAATTTATCCGACAAGGAAATCGTTTTAGTACTCCATTTGGAGATGGAGAAGGTGAATTGCCTGTTGAAGCGGGAAGGTATCGATTAATTTGGTCAGAAATTTGTCCATGGGCTCACCGTACAGTCATTGTTCGTCGTGTTTTAGGTCTTGAAGATGTGATTAGTCTAGGAACGGTTGCTCCACTACGTCCAAAAATTGAGAGAGTAGATTGGGAGTTCGCTCTTGATGAAGGAAATATAGATCCGATATTAGGTATTCAATATTTAAGCGAAATTTATTTAAATACAGATCCTGACTATGAGGGTCGTCCAACTGTTCCTGTTGTAGTGGATTTAAAAGAGCAAAAGGTTGTAAATAACGATTACTTTAGATTAACAAACTATTTCGAAACTGCATGGAAACCTTTCCATAAAGAAGGTGCACCTAATTTATATCCTGAACATCTTCGCGAAGAAATAGATGAACTAAGTGAAGTTATTTTTCACGAAGTAAATAATGGGGTTTATAAATGTGGATTTGCTCGTTCTCAAGAAGCGTATGAGGAATCTTACGATATCCTATTTGCGAGACTTGATCAGTTAGAAGAGCGCCTATCAACAAATCGTTTCTTATTCGGAGATTATATAACGGATGCAGATGTAAGGCTTTATACTACTTTAGCAAGATTTGATGTAGCTTATTATAATGCCTTTAAATGTAATAGAAATATGATAGTAGATTTCCCGAATCTATGGGGATATTTAAGAGATTTATATCAAACTCCTGGATTTGGTGATACAACCAATTTTGAAGCAATTAAGATTCACTATCATTTATCGAACCATATAGCAAGTAATGATCAGAAAGGTGAAACAATATTACCTAAAGGTCCAAATAATATTGATTATAATGCGCCACATAATCGTGAAACTATTAGTGGTAAAAAGGAAAAATTTCTAGTATAACTTTATCAGTAAGAGAATCTCACATGAGTAGTAGTTTGATAGAAGCTAATGAAACAAAAGGGAGATAAAAATGATTATTCGTGACGCATTACCAACTGAATTTGCAAAAGTTAAGGAAATACGACTCGCTGCTTATGAAGAACATGCAGGAAAAGTACCTGAGAGTCACTGGAATGCTTTAAAACAACAAATTATAGCAGACGAAGATACTCCAGGGATCGAAACAATAGTAGCAGAAGTTGACGGAGAGATTGTCGGAACGGCAGTATTATATCCTGCAGAAACCTCAGCATATCAAGGATTAGTTGACAACCAACTATCCTATCCAGAACTAAGAAAATTAGCAGTTTCTGATAAGGCAAGAGGGAAAGGTGTAGCAAAAGCTTTAATTCAAGAGTGTATTAATCGTGCTAAAAAGAAGGGTTATGCTTCTATGGGATTACATACAGCTGATTATATGGAAACTGCTATGAAGTTGTATGAAAAAATAGGATTTGTAAGAACACCAGAAGAGGACTTTATTCCGTTAGAAGATGGAATTGTTGTAAAAGCATTTCGTATCACTTTCTAATTCGCAATTATGGGACAATAGGGAAAGGTTTTCTGTCCCTGTCCCACCTAGGCACAGGGACAGAAAACCTTTAGCAATCTCACGTTATTATACTAGAAAGAGGCACCGAACAATTTCGATGCCTCTTTTCCGTTTATTCTTCTACTTGATAGTAATAAATATCAGAGATTAAATAGTAACCAAACTCATCAATTTCTACATAATATTCAACGTTTTCGGCGTAGGTTGTATATTCTCCATTTTCATCATACACATCATATTCTTCATAGGTTGTGACTATTGCATAACCTTCTTCTTGGAATATATCAATACCTGTTATTTCCGTATACCAATAATCAAATGTGTAATTGGCACCGTAATAGTCTTCAATTTGTCTTTGTAATTCAAGATAAGCATTACTATCTGGTGAGATCATATCTTGTATCCAATAGAAATCTCCGTCATTAATTGACCATTCGTAATACTCGAAGTATGAAGTTATAAAGCTTGATAAAGTTTCTTCATCAAAGTAATAGCCATAATCGAAATCATCATTATCCCATACATCTGAGTAATCTTCGCCAAGGTCATTAACATCCGTTTCATAACCCGCATAAACGTCTACAGCTATCACTTCGCTTGCTGACATTGGGTTCTTAATCCAATCATCAAAATAATCAGTAACAGTATAAACTGGTATTGCAAATGCAAAAGATTGATAGTTTAAGTAGACAATCGAATTAATACCAATAACTTTACCAGTTTTCGCATCAAATAATGGTCCACCACTACTACCTTGGTCAATTTGTGCATCAATTTGATACAACTCATCATAGACAAAATTATAGCCATCAATTGTCATTTCTCTATTTGTACCAGTTAGGTAACCAATAGAAGCTGAGTTTTCGAATCCTTGAGGGCTACCAATTGCAATTACTTCTATACCAATGTCAGATGTTTTATTTTCAATCGGAAGTGGCTCCGTTTTTGCGTAAGCATCACTTTGAATTAGTGCAATATCTAAAGTATCAGAAATACCAATAACTGTTCCTGGTGATTCTTGACCTGCACTATTTCTAACAAGGACATCAGAATAACCTGCTACAACGTGCGCGTTTGTTACAATATATCCACCATCAGCATATAGGAAGCCTGAACCAAGGCTATCTTGAGTGATAATTGTGAATACTTTAGGCATGGATTCTTTAATGACTTGTGTTTTTTCTTTTTCTTGTACTACTTTTATTTCTTTTTGTTCTTTAGTGTCTTTTCCCTTTTTATCGTCTTCATCTTCAACAGGATCTTTATTTTCATTGTCTTTATTATTGTTAATCATTTGACCTAAATTATTATCATTATTAGGATTTGCATTGTTTTGGCTGTTAAAATAAGTAAATAGCCCGTAGCTTACCGCCAATATAACGATTAGGAGTGCTGCAACGCCAGAAATAATCCAAACTTTCATATTCTTTTTAGGTGGTTTTGGATTCGATCGTTGTGGCTGATTCGGTTGGAAATGCTGATTACCAGGCTGTTGGAACTGTTGGTTTCCTTGATGTCTGAATTGTCCACCACCAGATTGCTGGAATTGGCCATTCACTGGTTGTTGATATGGTCCATTCTCTGGCCCCTGGAACTGCTGATTAATAGGCTGTTGGAACTGCCCATTATCAGGACGTTGAAATTCATCATACGGTTTTTGGAACTGTTGATTACCAGGTTGTTGAAACTGATTTGAATCCGGACGTTGGAACTGATTGCTTCCAGGTTGTTGAAATGCACCATCATTTGGTTGTTGCACATGCTGATTTCCTGGTTGTTTAAAATGATGTTGCTGTTGATCATCGTAAAAAGGATTTAATGATTGTTCATCGTGTGATTGAAAAGAATCGCTATTTTGCTGACTTCCAGAGTGGTTATTTAAAAAAGCGTGCCCACAATTCCCACAAAACTTCGCGCTTTGATCGTTATTTCCACCACAATTTGGACAAAACATTACCCCACCTCCTAATAAATAAATTTTAAATATTTTTAAAACATACTAAAACTATTTTACTATTAAAAAGGTAATCATGTATTAAATAAAATAAGGCCATATTTTAATAGTATTAAGTTAATTTATCACATACTTAATATACATGATGAACTGTAAACAGGAAATGATAAATTTTCTAAAATTTAGAAAATATACTTTAACAATCAATATACCTACCGAATGGATTAGAGGGAATCGTAATTGAAATTTTTTTAACCGATTAAAAACAGATACGAAATAACTTTTTTGAATTATTCTTTTTAAATGGGTTTGATGAACTTGTATGATATTGGATTTAGAGAAGAGTAAAAAAAGTAAAAAATTGATGGAGAGTTCATTCGTATAGTTAGGAGGAAATAGGTATTTTTATTATTATGATATGACGAAAATCCCATTTACATTTCATACAATTAATAAAAAACTTGTGAGGATAGGAAATCTCCATTTGCAGACGTTGGAGCGATCCAAAGAAAAATTGGATTTGATCTAAACGATTTTGATGGGGGTTAAACGTTCGTATTTGTATAATAATTATGTCTGTTAGTATGCATTATATGGTGCACAATTAAGATTATCCATTCGGGAACAGTGAGGAAGAATAAAAATTTTTACAGTAGGATGCTACAAAGAGTTATATCGATATAATGAAGCGGAGATGGTTATTATCTACCTATTTTTGCCTTAATCGTCATGAAGGACTGTTCCACTCAAAAAAAAGATCATTGTGTCCTTCATCCCGCTTATGAAAGCAAGTTTCAATCAAAAATCGGCTCGTATTGTCCTTCATCACAGTTATGATGGCTAGTTCCACTCAAATTTCGCCTCGTTCTGTCCTTCACCATCCTAAGACTTACTCCGACAAAATTTCATCTTCATTCCCTCATACTTCTGGCACTAATCTATAGGAAAAAATTGCAAACAAATTACAAGACCCTATGAATAGCTATTCTAATTAAGACCGCTAATTTTATACGTCATTTTTGAAAAAAAAATTTAGAAAATGACTCATATTTACTAGGGATTTTGGAATGATAAAAGACGTAACACAATTTGGAGGTGTCAATAATGGAAAACAATAAAAATCGTACAGTTACAGGTACTGACATTAATGAAGTAAAACAACAAAATGCAGGTGGTTCAGCAAGTGGCTCTTTTGGGACTAATCCTCAAAAAGTGAGAGAAGAAATTGCACAAGAAGCTGGACCATTTGGATTTGGTGGAAGTCAATCTGCTGCTAGCAAACCAAGCTCACAAAGCCAATCAACATTTGGCAAAACAGCTTCAGGCACAGATATTCAAAAAGTGCGTGAAGAAATTGCTCAAGAAGCAGGACCTTTTGGAACTCAAGCTTCTCGCCAATCAAGCCAATCATCAGGTAACCAAACAGTTGCCGGAACAGATATTGACGAAGTAAAACGTCAAAATGCACAGTCAAACCAAAACAAAAACTTCAATCAATAAAATAAATAAAACGCCTCTATATCAGGGGCGTTTTATTATGTGTAAAATATTTTTAATTATGAGTAAAAATTATTTTAAAACATCATGATCAACATAACGTTCGCCATTTAATTCACTAATTAAATTGATGGCAACTTTTGCTCCATCACCGGCAGTAATAATCGTATGAACACTTACTCCTGCACAAGTACCCGCTGCCCAAATTCCTTCGATATTTGTTTTACCATTAGCATCCACATCAAAAATTGTTTTTACTCTTGGCTCAGTTCCTGGTTTTGTAGCTAAACCAACTTGTTCAGCCAGATCAGTTAAAAAACCTGTAGCTAGGATAACATGTTTAGCTTCATATTCGCCATTTTCAGTAGTTAAATTAAAGCCTTCATCTAATTTAGTAATGTTTGTTACTTTTGATTCAACTAATTCTGCGCCAAATTTTTTTGCTTGGTTTAAGCCAGTTTCAACTAAATCTGGACCTGTAATTTCAGCAACACCGTAGTGGTTATAAAGCATTGCACGTTTTGTAACACCTTGATTACTATCAATGATTACAGTTTTTTTACCTGCTTTAGCTGTGTAAATTGCTGCGCTACCTCCAGCTGGTCCGCCCCCAATAATCGCTACATCATACATATGTATTCCTCCTTAAAATTCATCATTATAATTCTATCAAAAATCCCCATTCAAATCTTAAATACTGCTTATGTCATTATTTGAAAATCCAAATCTAAGTTACTAAAATTAAGGTATAAACTGTTTTTTATATTCTTAAAGATTAATAATTTAATATTAAATTTTTGGGGTGATCGTATGGGGAACAGTTTATTATCGATTGATTGGGATTATTTTATTTCTTCCGAGGATCAAGATATCTTATCTTGTGTAGAAAATAATAGAACAATCATTGAAGAATGGTATAAACGATATTTCAAAATGAAATCAAAAGGTTTGGACATTCATCAGTATTATCAATTATCGAATGAAATTGATACATTTTGGGATAAAATAAAGCAAATCTTTCGAATAGAAGAAAGCACGAAAGTATTTGTATCTGATTCTCATGTACTGTCTTATAATATTGCGAAAAACTTCAAATGCGATAAAGTATACCTTTTTGATGCCCATGCTGATTTAGGGTATGGAGGCTATTCTTCATTAACATTTGAAGTAAATTGTGCAAATTGGCTTGGACATTTGTTAAAACAAAAACAAATTAAAGAAGCGAATATAATCTATAGTCCTTATACGAAGGAAAGACCTGAATATTTTAATAAAATGAACAAACGTTTTAATATAAAATATTTAAAAATGAAAGACTTAATCAATTTAAGTACAAATGTAATTCATATATGCCGTTCTGGTGCTTGGAGTCCACCTTGGTTTGATAACGAGTTTACTCGGTTTGTTAAATCGTTAAATATTCCTTTTAAAGTTGTAGATTGTCCATCAAGGAGATGGAAAACGAATAATTTAACACTAGCAGACCAAATTCATTATTTAATGGCATAGTTGAAATGTATAATAAAAAAAACAAATAACACACTATTAAAAAGGAGTGTGTTGTCATGAAAAAGGATACAATTCCCGAATCAAAAAAAGCATTTATGGATTTACCAGTTAAAGAAAAACCGGACATGGTAGATACAGAAAATATTAGTCTTTTTGATTTACATGAAGATATGCAGACTGTTGATGCAATCCCTGTAATAGAGCTAAATAAAAGAGTAAAAACAGAAGGTGATGAGCTGTTAGAAGAAGTATGGAGAAAAGAGTCACCGGATGAGAAAAAACATTCATAAACCAATTTAGAAATATCCTGAACGTCAATTTCAGGGTATTTTTATTTTGTCGTTAACTCTTAACACGAATTTATCAATATAAAATTACTGGTTTATATTATATTAACTGGCCGTTGCATATATATAAACAAGTATATTTTTGTTAAGGGGGAAATGCATGTCTATAATTAATGTTCTAGCGAATCACGCAACAACAAATCCTAACGCAACGGCAGTAGTATTTGAAAGTAGCGAGTGGAATTATAGTGAACTTTACAACCATTCTAAAAAAATCGCCGCTTATTTACTAGAGAAGGGATATAAAAAAGGCGATATTATTTCACAATTTATGTTAAATTCGGATCTATTCCTCGCAGTTTATTACGGTGTTCAATTAGCTGGACTGACAATTATGCCTGTAAATACAAAGCTAGCTCCACCTGAAATTGAGTATATTTTCAATCATTCGGAAGCTAAAGTATTATTCTATGATGAGAAAATATCGAACATCATCGAACAAACATCCTACAACTTTGAAGAAAAAATCAGCACTACTCAAATAAAAGATATTTTAAAAAGCAACACGACTTTTAACCATCAAATTGATTTAGATGAAAATGATACTGCAGTTGTCATGTATACATCTGGTACTACTGGGAAACCAAAAGGAGTAATGCTTTCACATAAAAACATATATTCCACTGCAGAAATTTGGTCGGAATCAATGAAAATGACAGAAAATGACCGTATGTATATCTGTACACCATTATTTCATTGTGCAGGAAGTCATGTTTTTGCAGTACCTACGATGTATAAAGGTGGAGCCGTTGTTATAGAAGAAGCATTTTCTCCAGACCGTACTTTAAAGAATCTTGTGGAAACTGAAAGTACTATTTTCTTCGGTGTACCAGCTATGTATGCCATTTTATTAAATAAACCTGAGCTTAAAAACTACGATTTTAGTCGATTAAGGCTATTCTGTTATGGTGCAGCACCAATGCCGTACGAATTAGTGAAAAAATTAAAAGATACATTCCCTCAAGTAAAAGTACAAAATTTATATGGTCAAACTGAAAACACACCGGCAGCAACTTCTTTAACGGATGAGTTTGCATTACAAAAAATTGGTTCAGTAGGAAAACCGCTATCACATACCGAAGTTCAGTTAGTAGATTCTGAAGGTGCACCAGTTCTGCTTGGTGAAGTAGGTGAAATTTGTGTAAAAGGTCCTCAAGTCATGAAAGGATATCTTCGCAATCCGGAAGAAACCGCAAGAACAATCCAAGATGGTTGGCTATATTCAGGGGATTTAGGACGTTTTGATGAAGAAGGATTCCTTTATATAGTTGATCGTAAAAAGGATATGATTATTCGAGGCGGCGAAAACATTTATCCAATTGAGATTGAGGAAGTTTTATACCAAATTCCACAGTTGCTTGAGTCCGCAGTTGTTGGTGTACCACATGAGGTTTATGGTGAAGTACCGAAAGCTTACGTTGTGTTAAAAGAAGGTCAATCCATTACGAGCGAAGAAATTGTAGCTTATTGTGCAACTCGATTAGCGAAATATAAAATTCCATATGAAGTAGAATTTTTAGAACAATTACCAAGAAATGCTTCAGGAAAAGTGTTAAAACATACATTAAGACTTTAATGTAGTGAAAATTTCATATAAATTTAATATGATATTTATAAAACGCTAGCTAAAATGGAAATAGCTAGCGTTATTATTTTTCAAAAGAATATAGTATATGAGATTATATATGTATGTATACTTAATGACGAAAGCTTTTTTCAATATAAAAACTATAAAGTGAGCTGAGATTTATGGAGCAATCATTTTTACCAATATTACTAGGTTCAGATATGAACGCATATGGAATGGCACGTGCTTTTTACGAAGCATATGGCATTAAACCCCTTGTGTTAGGACGTTCGCATTTAACTGCAACACAAGATAGTAGCATTTTACATTTTAAACAGATTGCAAAATTAAACGAACAAGAAACGTTTGTACCTGCAATGGAAAAAATCGCTAAAGAATATAGTGGTCAGAATTTATTATTACTTGCTTGTGGCGATGACTACGCAAAACTTATTATTAAAAATAAACCAGCATTACAAAAATACTTTACTGTTCCATACATTGACGAATCATTAATGGATCAAATTTTATTAAAAGAAAACTTTTATAAAATGTGTGAAAAGTATCAATTTAAATATCCTGGAACGACAACAGTTACAGCGGATAATTATGAAAACTTCACTCCGCCATTTGAGTACCCAATTATTTTAAAAGCCTCTAATTCAGTTGCTTATTGGGCATGTTCGTTTCCGGGTAAAAAGAAAGTATTCGTTGCGCATGACGAAGAGGAAAAGTCAGCAATTTTAAAAGCAATTTATGCTTCTTCTTATCAAGACACGATGATCGTTCAAGAATTTATTCCTGGTGATGATTCCTACATGCGTGTTCTAAATGCATATGTAGGAAAAGACGGTAAAGTGAAACTAATGTGTTTAGGTAATCCTATATTAGAAGAGCATTCACCGGAGGGGATTGGTAGTTACGCAGCTATTATTACGACATACGATGAAAAATTAATGGACAAAGTACGCTTCTTCCTTGAAGATATAGGATACACAGGATTTGCAAACTTTGACATGAAATATGATGCCCGTGATGGAGAATACAAACTGTTTGAAATCAACTTAAGAAATGGACGCTCAAGCTACTTTGTAACAGCTGCAGGCTATAATATTATGAAATATGTGGCTGATGACCATATGTTGAACATTCCACAAGAATTAACATACGCTAATAATAAGCATTTATGGATGATTATCCCAAAAGGTGTCTTATTTAAATATGCTTCAAATGAAAAATTAAAGCTTGAAGCCAAAAAATTAATCCACGAAGGAAAGTGGACGAATTCACTCTTCTTTAAAGAAGATATGAATTTCAAACGTTGGTTAAAATTAACGTTAAATAATTTAAATTATTATCGCAAATATAAGAAATACTTTAATAAAAAGGGTTTGGCTGAATAAATGAAAAAAGTATTAGGTATTATCGGTGGGGTTGGTCCACTTGCAACTATGTTTCTTGGTGAAATGATTGTACGCCGAACACTAGCATCTACAGATCAGGAACACGTACACACGATCATTGATAATGATACAACAATACCTGATAGAACAGCTTATATTTTGGATCAAACAAAGGAAAACCCAGTTCCTTATTTAATTCGAGATGCAAATAAATTAGCCAATGCTGGAGCTAATATAATCTGTATTCCTTGTAATACAGCCCATACATTTTACGATGAATTACAAGCTGCAACTAAACTTCCTGTGATTCATATGATTCGTGAAACTGCAAAAAGAGCTTCAAGTTTAGGTGCAAAACGTGTTGGATTACTAGCAACAGATGGCACCATTAAAGCCGAAGTTTATCAAAGGGCTTTATTGGAAGAAGGGATCGAACCCGTCATTCCGGATGAGGCAACCCAAAAAGAGGTTATGTCCATCATTTATGATTTTGTGAAAGCTGGAAAAGATGTTACTGCTTCGCAGTGGATATCAATTGAGCAAGCCATGTTAAAACTTGGCTGTGAAAAAGTAATTTTAGGTTGTACAGAATTATCTATCGTTAATAAGGATCTTAAACTAAGTGATTATTACATTGATTCGCTTATAGTACTTGCTGAAAGTGCCATTGTTTCTTGTGGTTATGAAATAGTAGATCAACCCTCTAAGAAAATGATCCAGACAATTAGATAGACAATTTAATCGATAGTATTAGATGGGGTGTCGTGAGACTTTACTTTCTCGGGCACCCCTTCTTCGTGTATTTTTTCAAAAATATGGTACACTAAACGCAAGAAATGAAGGTGGGGAAGACATGTCAGTAATTAATTTATTGAATGAAACATTACAAAGTAAATGGAAATTTGAAAAAACAATGAAAGTACAAGATGAAATGATTCCTGCAATGTTAGAAGGGAAAGATATCGTTGCAGAGTCTCCAACAGGATCAGGAAAAACGCTTGCATATGTATTACCAATTTTAAATAAAGTAAATGGTAGCAAAAAACAAACTCAAGCACTTATCGTTGCTCCATCACAGGAGCTTGCTATGCAAATTGTTGAAGTAATTCGTGAATGGACTACTGGCACGGACATTACAGTTCAACAATTAATCGGTGGTGCGAATTCAGCACGTCAAATCGAAAAACTAAAGAAAAAACCAACAATCGTAGTAGGAACTCCTGGTCGCCTTAACGAGTTGGCTAGAGCAAACAAATTAAAACTAAAAGAAATAGAGACAATCGTATTAGATGAGTGTGATCAACTATTAAGTAGAGATTATCGAGTTGTCATCAAGTCCTTTATCGAGGGTGCTGCTTTTGGTCGACAAGTTGTTGTCGTTTCTGCAACGATAACAGAAGAGATTAAACTAGTTGCGAGTCGTATGATGTTTGAGCCTATTCATATCGCAATTAAACCTGAAGATATGGTGAAGGTAGGAAAGGTAGTTCATTCCTATATTAAAGTTGATGAACGCGATAAAACAGATATGTTAAGAAGACTTGCAAACATTGAAGGTGTAAGAGGACTTGCATTTAGTAATAACGTAGACCAAGTCATTATGAAAGAATCGAAACTAAAATTCCATGATGCAAGGGTTGTAACTTTACACGCGGATATGAAAAAAGAGGAAAGAAAGAAAGCTTTAGATTCATTCCGAAAAGGTGAAGCAAGAATTCTTATTGCAACTGATTTAGCAGCACGAGGTTTAGATATTCAAGGCTTAACTCATGTCATTCATGTAGATGTTCCTCATACAATCGAACAATATACGCACCGTTCTGGGCGTACAGGTCGTGCAGGAGCAGATGGTGAAGTATTAACATTACTCTCTTATAAAGATGAAAAGACTTACAAAAAATTAACAAGAGAATTGGAAATAAAAGCTATCCAGAAGGTTTGGCTAAAAGGTAATATAGTGGAAGGTAATTCTAAAACCGTTGCAAAGAGAGGATAAGAAATGGGATTTCAAGAAAAGTTGGAACAATATGCTGAATTAGCGGTAAGAGTAGGGGTTAATATTCAAAAAGGGCAATACTTATTAATCAATACATCAACTGATGCATTAGAGTTTGCTCGAATCGTAGTGAAAAAAGCATATGAGGCAGGAGCAGGCCGAGTTCATGTACAGTTAACAGATTCTGTCATGACTCGAGAGTTTTATGAAAATGGTGCTGAGGAGGAATTTAGTAAGTATCCGAAATGGATTGTAGCACAACGTGAAGAGTTAATTGAGAAAAAAGGAGCTCTTCTTTGGATTGATGACGAAGATCCAGATTTACTTGCAGGAATTCCAGTATCACGTATTTCTGCAAACCAAAAAGCAGGTGGAACTGCCCTAGTTAATTATCGTAAAGCAGTTATGAACGATGATATCGCATGGTCAATTATTGCGGTACCTTCTAAAAAATGGGCAGCTAAGGTATTTCCGAACTTACCAGAAACTGAACAAGTATCAGCATTATGGGAAGCAATTTTCAAAACGGTTCGAATTGGTGAAGGTAGCGCAGTTGAAAAATGGCAGGCTCATATTGTGAACTTAGAAGATAGAGCAGCGAAATTAAACGAAAAGAAATTTGCGAAGTTACATTACAAAGCACCAGGAACTGATTTAACGATTGAATTACCTGAAAAACATTTATGGATTTCAGGTAGTAGCAGAACTCCAGAGGGTACTGTATTTATTGCAAATATGCCAACAGAAGAAGTATATACACTTCCTTCAAAATACGGTGTGAATGGATATGTAAGTAATACAAAACCATTAGCATACCAAGGGAATATCATTGATGGATTTAAGTTAACTTTTGAAAATGGTAAGATTGTGAAAGCAGAAGCAGAGGTAGGTAATGAACTTTTACAAGAACTAATCTCTGCAGATGAAAACTCTTGTTATTTAGGCGAAGTTGCTTTAGTACCACATGAATCACCAATTTCAACATCTGGTATTTTGTATTACAATACGTTATTTGATGAAAATGCTTCTAACCATTTAGCAATCGGTGAAGCGTATCCTACTTGTTACGAGGGTGGACGCGATCTTGATGAGGAAGATTTTGATTCTTTAGGAATTAATAATTCTATTACTCATGAGGATTTCATGATTGGAAGTGCTGAAATGGATATTGACGGAATCCTTCCGGACGGCACTACTGTTGCAATTTTTCGTAATGGTAATTGGGCATTTTAATGTTAATGAATAGAATTTTTTCAAAACTGTCAGAGCATATAGTGCTTTGGCAGTTTTTTCTGTTTCATGGAGCGAATTTAATATAATTGGAAATATATAATTAAAAGTTTAATAAGAACGTTTGTTCTATTTTTGTGGTTTTCGTCCATAATAAATGTTAGAATAGCAGTACGATAAATAGTAGGAGGAACAACAGTGAAAATATTTCATACAGCTGATTGGCATTTAGGGAAACTAGTTCAAGGTGTTTACATGACAGAGGACCAAGAATACGTTTTAAACCAGTTCTTACATGCAATTGATGAAGAAAAGCCAGATGTAGTGATAATCGCAGGGGATCTATACGACAGAGCAGTACCTCCAGTTGAAGCAGTTAATTTACTAGATTCAGTTTTAGCTGAAATAGTATTAAAGAAAAAAATCCCAGTCTTAAGTATTGCGGGAAACCATGATAGCCCGACCAGAGTAGGATTTGCACAGCAATTACTAAAGGAAAGTGGCCTGTACATTGTTGGTGAACAAAGCGCATCAATTGAACCTGTCATCCTAAATGATGAGCACGGCGAGGTTCAGTTTTATTTAATTCCTTTTTCAGAGCCATCAACAGTGAAGCACGTGTTTGGTGATGACTCCATCTCAAATTACAACGATGCTATGAAAAAAATAGTTGAAGTAATAGAAGAAAAGATGGACAAGTCTAAAAGACGTGTCTTTATTGGACATGCCTTTGTAACGCCTTATGGGGAAATGGAAGAGAATACAAGTGAATCAGAACGACCTTTATTAATCGGTGGTTCTGAATATGTTAGTGCTGAACTGTTTAAATCGTTCCATTATACGGCTTTAGGCCATTTACACAAGGCACATTACGTATTAAATGAAACAATTCGATATTCAGGTTCACCATTAAAATATTCTGCATCAGAAGCAAATCATGAAAAAGGTTTTTTAATTGTTGACTTAGATGCGGATGGACAAGTCTCAGTAGAAAAAAGACCTTTTAAACCGAGACGAGATTTAAAAATTGTTGAAGGATTATTTCATGACATATTAAAACACGAACCAAGCGAAGATTATGTTTTTGTTCGTCTAACGGACCCAAATCCTGTTGTAAGTGCGATGGAACAAATCCGCTCAGTTTATCCAAATGCGATGCACGTTGAACGAAAAGCATTGCAGCAACAACTTATTACACCTGAAGGAAATATTGTTCGTCGTGAACAAATGGATGACTTGAATTTATTTAAGGCATTTTATACTGAAATAGTCGGTGAATCTCCGTCTGAAGTTCAAGTAGAGCTATTTCAAGAAATATTAAATGAGATGTTATCTGAAGAACGAGAATCTAAAGTGGAGGTGATGAGTAAATGAAGCCTATTAAGCTAACTATGCGCGCTTTTGGTCCATATAAGAAAGAAGAGACAATCGATTTTTCTAAATTACATGACAACCGACTTTTCGTAATTTCTGGAGCAACTGGGGCGGGAAAGACGACAATCTTTGATGGAATTTGTTTTGCTTTATATGGTTTAGGAAGTGGATCAGATCGAAAAGAAGTTAAGATGCTTCGTAGTGATTTTGCTGACGATGATGTTCATACAGCTGTCGAACTTATTTTTGAAATTCATAACCGAACATATAGAGTATTACGTCAAATACCTCATGTGAAAAAAGGAAATAAAAGTGCAACAGGTGAAAAATATGAGCTCTTCGAAATACTAGATAATGGAGAAGAAGTTCCAGCAGTTGAACGTCAAAAGTCAACCGATGTTAATAAAAAACTTGAGGAATTAATTGGTTTAACCTATGACCAATTCAGCCAAATCGTTATGTTGCCTCAAGGAGAATTTCGAAAATTACTTACATCTCAAACCGAAAATAAAGAAGAAATATTACGTAAAATCTTTAAAACGAATCGCTATGGTGAAATGGCAATTAAACTTGAGGCAAAAAAGCTGCATGCTGAACAAAAGCTAAATGAAGCAAAAGTCTTAAAAAACAGTTATATAAGCCAAATATCAAGTGTATTACCAAGACGTGATTCGCTTTTATTTACTCTATTAGATAAAAACTCAAACGTTTACCAAATTCAAGAAGCACTTCAGGAAGAGTTAATATATTATCAACAAAAAACTGAAGAAGATCGTAAAGTGTATGAAGATTCATCCAACCTTCACAAGCAAAAATACGAGCTGTATCTTGCGAATAAATCATTAAATGAACGAATCGATGCTTATTATCAAAAGCTTACAAAATTAGAAGCACTTGAAGAACAAAAACCATTCTTTGAAAATCTGAGAGTAGAGTACGAATCTGCAGTCCGTGCTAGTCAAATTGCACCTTTATATAACCAAGTAGTTTCAGTAGATGATGAATGCCAAATGAAACAAAAGAAATTGCTAGAGGTTAAAGAGCAATTAGACCTGTCTAAAGTGAAGCTACTTGAATCAAAAGAAAAATATGAAGAAGAGATGAAGAAAGCAGCTTTACGTGAAGAGTCTATTAAAAAAGTAATGGATTTAGAAAAGCTAATTCCTATGTTTGAAGAAATTGAAAAGCAAGTAAAAATCGTTGAACAATTACAAAATGAAGTTGAAACGAAGAAGGCGGAGCTTACAAATTCTATTAATAAACTCCAGGAGAAAAAATCAATACGTCAATCGATCGATTCATTAATTGAACAACTTGAGACAAGAACAGAAAACTTCCAATCAACTATTAATGAACAAAACTACCTAAAAGAAGTTGTACAAGCCTTAAGGCAATATGAAGTAGTACAAAATAATCTCCATCTACTTAATGATGAATTGATAATTGTTTTACAACATTTTGAGGAAGCAGAAAAGGAATATGAGCTTGAAGAAGCAAAGTGGCTAAGTAATCAGGCTGCTTTATTAGCGAAGAAATTAGTACCCGGAGAACCGTGTCCAGTTTGTGGAAGTACCGAACATCAAGTATCAATCGAAGAATTAACTGAGATGGTTGATGAAAGTTTACTTAAACAATTGAAACTGGCGCGAGAAAATAAGGGAAAACAAAAATTTGAACTTGAAGCTAAAATAAACGCAACCAATAGTCAATTAGAAACAATCAATCAAGAACTACAAAGATTGAATGTGAAAATTGAAGAAAAGGAACTTTTCCAAAGTAGATTCGAAAAAATCAATGAATTAGTTGTAGCTTTACAAAAAGATATAGAGTTACTATCTGAAAAAAGAAAACAATTAAAGACTATTGCCTCTGAGGAATCTGAATTAGAGTTACAAAAAAATGAGGTAGAACAACGCTATGTTGAAAAAAACAGTCAACTATTAGAACAAAAGACAATTTTGGAACAGAAAAAGCTATCTATACCAAGCGAAATTCATAGTTTAAATGAATTACAAGAGGCTTTAAATAAAGCAGTAGAAGTAAAATTAAAACTGATGAAGGATTTGGAAAACGCACAAAAAGTTTATCAAGATGCTCAAACTTCACTTGCAACAAATGAAGAAACATTAAATTTAATTTCTCAACAAGTGCAAGAGCTTTCTGCAAAATTAGACCTTTCAAAAGAAGAGTTCCAAACGGCATTGAAAAATGCTGGATTCGAACGCTTTGAACAATTCCAGATGGCAAAAAGATCAGAATCTGAACAACAACATCTTTACAATCAATTTATAAATTATTCAAAAGAACTGCATTCATTAACAACACAAGTAAATGAAGAAAAAGAGCAGTTAAAGGATAAAGAGAAAATCGATTTGCAAGAGGCAGAGGAACAATTAGATTTATTGAAAAGAGATTATGAACGTGCGTTACAACATTTAAACGAATCGATTAACTACGTAGATATATGTATTAGTTCTGGAGAGAAATTAAACGAAATCGCACATGAGATCGTTCAACTTGAAGAGACATCTGGTCAAATTGTAGATCTATATAATTTATTGCGCGGTCAAAACAGTAAAAAAATCTCCTTTGAACGTTATGTTCAGATGGGATACTTAGAACAAATTACAGAAGCTGCAAACATTCGATTACGAAATTTATCAAATGGTCAGTTTTATTTACAATGTTCGGAACGCCAAGAATCTCATGGTCGCCAAAGTGGATTAAGTTTAGATGTTTATGACACTTATACTGGACAATCCCGTGATGTAAAAACATTATCTGGCGGAGAGAAGTTTAATGCTTCCTTATGTTTAGCGTTAGGAATGGCAGATGTTATCCAAAGCTACCAAGGAAATGTTCAAATTGATACAATGTTTATCGATGAAGGTTTTGGTTCGCTTGATGAAGAATCCTTATTGAAAGCAATCGATACATTAATTGACCTACAAAAATCAGGTCGAATGATTGGGGTAATCTCCCATGTTGCCGAATTAAAAGCTGCCATGCCAGCTATACTCCAAGTTGAAAAACTTAAAGAAGGGTATAGTAAAACTTCTATACTAGTAAAATAACATTGTAAAAGAAAAATAAAATTACACAAAAATAAAACGAGTCCATATAACCTGTGGACTCGTTTACTACATATTACCGATATACTTTTACAGCCTGTATTAAATTCCATATGACGATTGCAATTGAAATGACAAAATAAACAGACATCCAAATCATAAAGTTGGAATAAAACGTTGCATCATAAATGGTACCGTTAAAAGAAAATAGGCTAATGAGAGCTACAAAGGAAATAACAACACCAATTACAGTTGGAATAAGATGAGATATGGATGCACGTTTTGCATGATATTTAACTTCTTGTTCTTTTGATACAAAGAATAAAATGACCGGAAGTAAAAATGGTGCAAATAAAATACTTAAATAGCTTACGGCTGATAATGTTTTAGGGTTAAACATAAGATCCCTCCAAAAAAATAAAGAAAAACTACCATTATTTTGTTTAGATGGTAATGGTTTAATACAATTATTGATATTAAATTTCATTTCTATTCGCATATAAAAATATTTCTAGGATAATTTAGATTTATTAATAATCTCAAGTAACAATTTTGTTGAGTAATTGGTCCGGGAAATTGAAGATTTCAATAATTACAATTGTGAAATACAATCAGCCTAATTTCAATGGAATAGATGTGGTATATTATATAAAGAGATTGTAGAAGGAAGGAATCATTACATGATAGTTAAAACACAAGAGGAGTTAGAAGCTCTGAAAAAAATTGGCAGAATATGTGCAGAAATTAGAGATGCGATGAAGGCAGCAACTAAACCTGGTATCACTACAAAAGAATTAGATGAAATTGCTGGTCGTATGTTTGAAGAATCTGGAGCTATTTCAGGACCAAAGGGTGAGTATGATTTCCCTGGATACACTTGCATAAGTGTGAATCATGAAGTTGCTCATGGAATTCCTGGCGAGCGTATCATTCAAGAAGGCGATATGGTAAATATCGATGTATCTGCTTCATATAATGGTTATTTTGCGGATACTGGAATTTCATTTGTTGTTGGAGAAGGCTATGAGAAACAAGAGAAACTTTGTCAGGTTGCAAAATCTGCATTTGAAAGAGCAATGACAAAAGTTAAAGCTGGCTCAAAGTTAAACCAAATTGGTAAAGCAGTTGAACGCGAAGCAAAAGATCATGGATTACATGTAATTATGAATCTAACAGGACATGGTGTTGGAAGAGCATTACATGAAGCTCCTGATCACATACTTAATTATTATGATGCTTGGGATACAACAATATTGAAAGAAGGAATGGTTTTAGCAGTAGAGCCATTTATCTCTGAAAAAGCTGAACATATTGTTGAATCTGGGGATGGCTGGACTTTTATTACACCAGATAAATCTTTAGTAGCACAAATTGAACATACGATTATAGTTACAAAAGATAAGCCAATTATTATTACAAAAATCGATTAATCAATAAAAAATCCTGTTCTCTCTAATTTATTTAGAGGAAACAGGATTTTTTTTCATAAATAAAATTCCTACAATCATTACACCACTTAAGAAAATGGCTGCTGTAGCTACTAACAATTCATCAAAACCATTGGAAATGGCAATACCTATGTAACACCAAATAAATACAATAGGAGAAGCAATATCGTGATGGTGATAACGTAGATGTAATACAATGGCAGCACCAATTGTCATTGCAAAGACACACCATAATGCATTACTTAAACCAAATCCGTGCCACTGAATATGTACTAATACATAACATATACAAAAAATGAATAAAAAGATTGTCCAACCTAAATATACTGCAATTGGGTACCTTAATTGAATCGACTTAGTTTTTAATGGATACGTCAAATATAATATAAATAATGTGACTAATTGTAATCCAAGCAAACAGAGCGACAAGATAAATTGCTCGTAATTCCAACTAAGGATTGATGTAACTTGAAATAACATGGTTAATACGAAAAGGATTGTTTGTAAATTAGTAACAGTTTGATTGTCCTTTCGTAATTTAAAATAATTGAAAACCCAAATGAAAAGAAAGACGTACACAAATATCCAAATTAAAAAGACGTAATCAGAAGGTGCGAATAATACGGGTAGTCGATTAATAATTTCAATTGTTGTATATCCATTAAGCTTTAGCAAAAAAGCATTTAATGTAATGACTGCAGCTACAATAATGGACAGAAGGATAGACATTAATCGAACCATATTTGCGTTCACTCCTTTCATTAAAATTATATACATATAAATAACATTCAACAACAATTTCCAATAACAGACAAGTTTTTGTTAAAATATAAAAGAAAATATTGGAGGAGTGACCTTCATGAAAAGAATTGAAAAGATCGATTTAACAAAACAATTAGACAAAAAACAGTACAAAGAACAATTAAAGCAACTTCAATTTGAATTATTGAATATACAACAATTTCTCTTTGAAAAAGAAATTGCACTCATACTCGTCTTTGAAGGGATGGATGCAGCCGGAAAGGGAGGTGCAATTAAAAGATTAACAGAACGACTTGACCCAAGAGGATTTGTTGTTCATCCAATCTCTGCACCAAAATTTCATGAAAAAAGATACCACTATTTACAACGATTTTGGAGAAAAATACCTCAACATGGTCAAATCGGAATTTTCGACCGTTCTTGGTATGGGAGAGTATTGGTTGAAAGAATTGAAGGTTTTGCAACCGATAAAGAATGGCAACGAGCCTATGAAGAACTCAATTCTTTTGAAAAAACATTAACAGATGAAAACTATATTTTACTGAAATTTTGGATTCATATAGATAAAGATGAACAGCTAATTCGATTCCAAAATCGCCAAAATGACCCTTACAAACAATGGAAACTAACAGATGAAGATTGGCGGAACCGTGAAAAATTTGATGAATACATAGTAGCTGCAAATGAAACTTTCCAGAAAACAGACAAAGTTCATGCACCTTGGGTATTGGTTCCAGGAAATAATAAAAATTATGCTCGCATAAAAGTATTAAAAGAAACCATTAGCTGGGTGAAACACCAACTAAATGAACGTGGTTTTCCTTTCCTTCCACATGAGTAACAAGAGGAAAACAGGAAAATAAACATATTCACATAGTTTGTGTAGCAAATTAAACTGAAATAGAATGGAAGTAACTAAAAACCACTAAAATAGAAAGGGTATATCAGGGTGGAACATGGTGAGAAAGTTTCTAAATTTACTTCAGAAAAAAGGTGATCAAGTGGTAAGAATTGAGGGGGAACGATTATTTTTAAGAACGTTCGTTGAATCAGATGCAAAAAGCTTATCTGATTTATTAACGAACAATAAATATTTCTGGTCACAATATGAGCCCTTACATGATGATTATTTTTATACGGAAGACGCTCAGTTTAGAAAAATTTTAGAAAGTATTCAGTTAATGCGTGCAAATCGTGAATATTCTTTTGGTATTTATACAAAAGGAAGACACCAACTAATGGGACATATTTCGTTGTACGCAATCAAAAGACTACCATATTCCAGTGCATTTATTGGTTACTCTATAGATGAGCGGTTTACGAGAAAAGGAATTGCGTCAGAAGCTGTAAATCACCTAGTGCGCTTTGCATTTAATGAATTGAATTTAAATCGAGTAGAAGCTTATGTTTCACCTAAAAATATCGGTTCTATTAAAGTACTCGAACGTGCTAATTTTGTACGTGAAGGGTTATTAAGAAAACTTCTTTATATCAATGGTGTTTGGGAAGATCACTATATGTATGCAATATTGAAAGATGATTATCGATTATAAATAAAAGGGAGCTCATCTTGAGTCTCCCTTGTTTTATTAGTCTTATTTAATATTTTCGTTACCATTTGAAAGTAAGTCTAGTTTGCCCGTACCTGGATCCATAACTAGTCCATGAACTGGAACTCCAGTTGGCATTAGAGGGTGGTTACGTATAATATCTACGCTTTTTAGGACACTAGTACTAACATCTCCGAAACCTCTTAACCATTCTACTAAATCAATACCAGTATAATTGACGATGTTAATAATGTCTTTATTGACACCACGTTCTACCATTTTGCCAATCATCTGTTCAGGTTCAATAGCACTCATACCACAATCATAATGACCAATAACATAAACCTCATCAGCTTTTAATTCATAAACCGCTACAAGAATACTTCTCATAACTGCTCCAAAAGGATGACTGACCTGTGCACCAGCACTCTTTACGATTTTTACGTCACCATTTCTCATGTTCATGGCTTTAGGCAAAAGTTCCACCAATCTAGTATCCATACAAGTTAAAATGACGATTTTTTTGTCAGGAAATTTAGATGTAATGAATGGTTCGTATTGTTTAAACTTAACAAATGATTCGTTAAAATTTAAAATTTCTTGAAGTGATGACATTCATATTACTTCCTTTTCAATTAGTTTTTAATACTATACCAAGAAACAATAAAAAAAGTCGACAAAATTAAATAATAAATTTTGTCGACTTTCTTAATATTATAGTTTTTCAGTTGGTTTTGGATCAATTACTACAGAAGAATGAGAATTTAATCCTACACGTAAATAGTGAATAAACATTGACATGCTAATTAATAAAACTGCCATGAATCCAGTTATAGTTGCTATAAATAAGCCCATCGTTAAACCCCTTTCTTATTAAGCCAAGTAGTCTAGAAATATTATACTATACACTTGAATGAAAATGATAGGGTAATCCCGAAAAATCTCTTGCCAATATTAGTGCATGGGTCGAAAATTTGTCATTTTATCTAATGAAAGAAAGGTAATGAGTTCAATACAAACTTCATAAGATTCATAATTTCGTCGAAATCAAAAATATTACCCTTTATACCTATTAATGAATTGTTAATAAAATCAAATAAATGTCGAAATATAAATTAAGAGAGTCATTGGAGGTTAACATATGGATATTTCTTCTTTATTGGGGTTATTACTAGCTGCAATTGCACTTATAGCTGGTATGTACTTCAAAGGTGTAACGCCTGATGTATTAATAAACCCTGCCGCAATATTAATCATCATTGTTGGGACAATTGCAGCGGTTACAATCGCATTCCCTATGAAAGAGTTAAAACGTACTCCAAAACTATTTGGAATCTTATTTAAAAATAAAAAGTTAACGAGCGATTTAGAAATAATCAAAATGTTTTCAAGTTGGGCTGATTTAGCACGCCGAGAGGGTTTATTAGCTCTTGAAAGTAAAGCTGCAGAAATTGAAGACCCATTCTTAAAAAATGGTTTAACTTTAGCGATTGATGGACAGAACGCTGATTACATACGAGATGTTTTATCTGAAGAAGTGGAAGCGATGGAGGAGCGCCATGCAAGTGGAGCCGCTATTTTCACACAAGCTGGTACATATGCTCCAACTTTAGGGGTTCTTGGGGCAGTAGTAGGTCTAATTGCAGCCTTAAGAGATATGTCGGATATGGAAAAACTAGGACATGCCATTTCTGCTGCTTTCGTTGCAACGTTACTGGGTATATTTACTGGTTATGTATTATGGCATCCATTTGCCAATAAATTAAAGCGTAAATCAGCGGAAGAAATTAGACAGAAGAGAATGATGATTGAAGGGGTATTATCTGTTCTTGAAGGAGAAGCTCCTCGTGTAATTGAACAAAAATTAGCATCTTATTTAACGATGGAAGAACGTAGAAAAATAACGGCTGAAAGCGGGGCGAACGGCCTTGGCAAAGAAAAGTAAACGTCATAAAAAGCATGAAGAGCATATTAGCGAATCATGGCTAGTGCCTTACGCTGACATTTTAACTTTATTATTAGCGTTATTTATTATCCTTTTTTCATCAAGTACAATTGATCAAAATAAATTAGAACAAATGTCTAAAGTCTTTGACCAAATATTCACTGGTGGGACAGGCTTTATGGAGGAAAATGCCATCATTGAACAAGCACCTAACTTGGAAAATTTAACTGAAGCACAGAAAGCTTACTTAGAAGATCAAGAAGCTTTAAAGGAAATCCAAGGGGAAGTCGATAATTTCATTGCTGTAAATGAATTAGAAAATAACTTTGCAACTTCTATGACCGACGAAGGTTTACTAATAACAATACGTGATAGTATATTATTTGACCCTGGAAAAGCTAATATTAAACCTGAATACATGGCAGTAGCTGACGAATTATCTCAAATTCTTACAATGGAGCCAGCGCGATATATTGTGATTACTGGACATACAGATAACGTCCCACAAGTTGGTGGTAACTTTAGTTCGAATTGGGAATTATCAGTTATGCGTGCGGTGAGTTTACTAGAAGTTATATTAGAACGTAATCCAAGTTTAGATCCTCGTTATTTTAGTGCTAAAGGATTTGGCGAGTATAATCCAATTGCTACAAATGATACGGTTGAAGGACGAGCGCAAAATAGAAGAGTTGAAGTTTTAATACAACAATTAGTGAACGAAGATGGTACAACAAATAATGTAGAATAAACTAAAGACAAAATCTCAAGCTAAAAGATAGAGTGGATTTTGTCTTTTTTTCTTTATTTTTATAAAACTTTTGTTTATAATATTAAACAGATGTTCGCAAAAATCGAGAGGGGGTTGTGGGCTTGACGGAAAAAGAGATACAGATCCTTGAAATGATTAAAAATAATCCTTATTTGTCACAGCAAGATATGGCAAAACAATTGAACATATCTCGTCCAACATTAGCAAATATAATTTCTGGGCTTATGAAAAAAGGTGAAATCATTGGACGTGCCTATATTTTGCCTGAAAAAGGTACAGTTGTTGTCGTAGGTGGAGCGAACGTAGACCGAAAATTTCACATAGTTGAAGAAGTACAATATGGAACATCGAATCCATCCACTATCTCGATTAGTGTTGGCGGTGTTGCCAGAAATATTGCTGAAAATTTAGGAAGACTTGGCCATACAGCGAAACTCATTACTTTGATGGGAAAAGATCAAGATGCAGCTTTTATAGAAGAAAAAAGTAGTGCATTTGTTGATTTTGAACTAGTTGAAAAATTAGAAGAAGAAAAAACAGGATCTTATTCCGCGATATTAAATAATAAGGGTGATTTAGTTTTAGGTTTAGCTAATATGGCTATTTATGATTCGTTATTACCCCCAATTATAAAAAAACATGAAGTTACACTACTGAATTCTAAATGTATTATCGTTGATCTTAACTGTCCAAAAGAAACGGTTGAGTATTTACGTGATATTGCGATAAATAAAAATATAGACTTTACCATTGTCCCGGTATCATCAGCAAAAATGAAAAATATGCCGGAAGATTTAAATGGAGTAACTTATTTCATCTGCAATTTAGATGAGGCAGAAACATACTTAAATAAGCGCATCGAGCAAAGCGGTGACTACGAAAAAGCAATTGAGGAACTGCTGAAAAAAGGTGCTGAAAATGTCGTTTTAACAATTGGAGACAAAGGTGTTTATATAGGGAATTCCTCAGGTATTAAACATTTAGAAGCAATTAAAGCAAATGAAGTAAACGATGTTACAGGTGCAGGAGATGCCTTTGTAGGTGCAACAATGCATGGCATTTTAGTCGGTGAAACATTTGAAGAGGCAGTTCAATTAGGTTTATATAACGCATCGAAAACAATTGAATCGGATTACACAGTAAGACAAGACTTAACAGTCGATGAATTGAATAATTGGAGGAATTTATAATGGAAAAATATTTATCATATTCACAAGAAGTATTAGAAGCGAAAGAAAAAGGTTTACCGATTGTTGCATTAGAATCAACAATTATTTCACATGGTATGCCTTATCCACAAAACGTTCAAACAGCACGTGAAGTAGAAGACATTGTACGTTCATACGGAGCTGTTCCAGCAACAATTGCTATTATTGATGGGAAAATTAAAATCGGTTTAACTGATGAAGAACTTGAAATGTTTGGTAATGCAAAAGATGTAGCGAAAGCATCTAGAAGAGATTTAGGTTACTTAGTGGCTACAAAAAAATTAGGTGCGACAACAGTTGCTGCGACAATGATTGCTGCAGAATTAGCAGGTATTGAATTGTTTGTAACTGGAGGAATCGGAGGGGTTCACCGCGGTGCGGAAACAACAATGGATATTTCTGCTGACTTAGAAGAATTAGCACAAACAAATGTAGCTGTAGTATGTGCAGGTGCAAAATCAATCCTAGATTTAGGTTTAACTCTTGAATATCTAGAAACAAAAGGTGTTCCGGTGATTGGGTATGGTACAGATACATTGCCTGCATTTTTCACAAGAGCAAGTGAATTTGGCTTAACTTTAAGAGCTGACACGCCAGATGAAGTTGCAAACACTATGCGTGCAAAATGGGATCTTGGCTTAAAAGGTGGAGCTGTAATTGCAAATCCAATTCCTGAAGAAGATGCGATGGATCCATCATTTATCAATGGAATTATCGAAAATGCTCTTAAAGAAGCAGATGAAAAAGGCATTAAAGGGAAAGATGTTACACCATTTATGCTAGGAAAAGTTAAAGAATTAACTGAAGGTAAATCATTAGAAGCAAACATAGCTTTAGTAAAAAATAATGCTAGAATCGGTACTCAAATTGCCGTTGCATTACAAAAAAATAAAAAATAATTTGCGAATCCTTTACTTAAATTGCATTGGTTAGATTGCAAAAAAAGAAGTTCTAATAGGGTGTAAAAAACTCCTTGTTGGCGAAAGCTAAGACAGGAAAGTTACGAGCCCATATTAGAACTTCTTTTAAATTAATGCTTTATTTTCTTAGTAAGCCTAGTTCTGAAACAATTGCCTGCATTTCACTAGGGCTAAATGAGTTGCGTTTCATTACCATCTCGTATAGGTAATGAATGTCTTCATAACTGTCTTCATTAAATTGTTCAGAATTCATGGCATCCACATTAACCATACGAAGTTTTTCTTTAATTTGCTCAATCATGAAAACAACATTTTCTTTTGTAGGGTTCGATAAATCCATTTCATAATCCGCCTTTCATATTTACTTAAGTATCATTTCATTTCAAAAGCAAGATGTCAATAATATCGTAACCCTTATGGTGCTCACTTTCAAAAAACATGAAATTTATTTAAAATGTTAAATGAAAGATATATCCCCAATAAAAGGGAACGAATGAATATTTCCAAACAGGAGGTTTTATAAATGAGTCAAAGTAAATTAGTAAAATCAATGATTGCAGGCGCTTTAATAGGAGCAGCTATTAGTATGTTTGACCGGAAATCAAGAGAACATACGATACAAGGTTTGAAAAAAGCGAAAGATACAGTTCAATATTATGCGACACATCGAGAAGAACTACAGCAAATAATTGAACATAAAATGGCGCAAGTTCAAAAGCTTTATGAAACTACACAAGATAATGTTTCATTTATAAAAGATAAAATAGACGAAGTTAAAGAAATTCCGATTGCAGTACAAGATATTATGGATGAAACAAAAACAACCTTTACTAAACCAATTAACTAACATTCGTCAAGGTGAAAGGAAGTGGGATAGATGGTGAGTGAAGACAAAAAATTACCAGCAAAAAAAGGTCTAAACTGGATCACTTCTTTCCTTTTTCCTGAAAAATCTAAAGTAGATATCACTACATTTAAAGGTTTAATACAAGATTTAATTCTGCGTATGTATGCTGTTGATGTATCAGGATTAGGCGCACAATTGGCGTATTTCTTTTTACTATCATTTTTTCCATTATTAATCTTCCTAGTGGCTTTACTTCCGTTATTAAATTTAAATCATGAACACGTTTTTGATTTTATGCAAAGTATTGTACCTACTGAAGTTTTTTTACTCACTCAAGGAGCACTTGTTGATATTTTAACAAGTACTAATAATGGAGGAATATTATCAATCAGTATAATAGGGACAATATGGTCAGCCTCTAGAGGTGTTAACGCTTTAATAAAAGCATTAAACGAAGCCTATGAAACAGAACCGAAAAACGGTTTTATTGTCAGAGCTTGGTCAATTGTTTTTACGATTGCTTTAGTTACGATTATACTAATTGCACTAACAATCCCGATATTTGGTTTTAGATACGGTTATCAATTTTTCGAAAATTTAGGTGTCGAAGCTTCATTTATTACTATTTGGACAAATATACAGTTGTTTCTACCCCCATTACTCATTTTTATTGTTTTGTTATTGCTATATTGGATAGTGCCAAATATAGAACCAAGATTAAAAATCTTAAGTGTACTACCAGGAACAATGTTTTCAACAGTGGCATGGGTTGTACTAATTTATGCTTTTTCTTATTACATTAACAACTTTGGAAATATTTTTTCTACTTATGGAAGCATTGCAAGTGTCATTGTATTAATGCTCTGGTTGTATTTTACTGGTATGATTTTAATTTATGGCGGGCTAATAAATGCAACGTTTCAAAGTCGAAGATTGGCTATGAAAGAAAGAAAAAAGTAACTAATAAACAGCTTTCGTAACGGTGGGTTCCTTGCGAAAGCTGTTTTTCATCCTATTTTTTGGTTTTAACGAATATGTAGTGGTTGCAATTATAATTTATTTATGTATAATAATGACTAGTTGACCGAATTTGGATTTTAGTCATTTTATTGGAGGAATGCTTGTGGATCGTAGACAAGAAATATTGCTTGGTGCGACAAAGTCTTTTTCCATGTTTGGATATAAAGCTACGACTATGGAGCAAGTAGCTAAAATTTCGAATGTTGGAAAAGGAACAATCTATAATTTCTTTACAAATAAGGAAGAACTTTTACAAGAAGTTGTTATTTCTATGATTCGTGACATGAAAGCAGAGGCAGACCAAACGATATCGCCTGATGCGAGCTTTATAGAGAATGCTCACAATGGGTTAATGAAGATGCTTCAATTTAGAGAACAGCATTTATTGTTTGCAAAGTTAATTGAAGAGGAAAAGGCAATGCAAACACCAGCTGTAAAACAGATGCTCATGAAAATAGAAGAAGAGATTGTTACTTATATAGCAAACCGTATTCAAATAGGGATTAATAAGAACGAAATACGACCATGTAATACTAAGCTTGTTGGTTATCTATTATTAAAATCGTATTTGGCGATGGTTGTTGATTGGCAACTAACACATGAAGAAACGCTTCATGAAGAGGAAATTTTGGGACTCTTTAAAGAAACGATATTTCGAGGGCTAGCCATAGCACCTTAAATTTGTTTTCTATAGGAAAACAAATTTTTTATCCAATAAAATGACTGATTGACAGGTTTGGTCACTTAGTTTCGAGGAGATGATATTTTGTTAAAGGCAGAATGGTTAAAAATTTTTAAAACGAGAAAAATGCTCATTTCAGTAATCGCGATATTATTTATTCCGGTATTATATAGCGGCATGTTCCTGTGGGCATTTTGGGACCCATATGCAAACTTAAATAGCATGCCTGTTGCTATTCTAAACGAAGATACTGGTGCAACGATGGAAGGAGAGCATCTTGCACTTGGTGATGAGGTAACGAAAAAACTTATAGATAGTAAACAATTTCATTTTATAGAAGTTGATGCAGACAAAGCAGAGGAACAGTTAAAGAATCAGGAATATTATATTTTAATAAAAATTCCAGAGAACTTTTCACAACATGCAACAACTTTACTTGATGAAAATCCAGAGAAGTTAACGATTGAGTATATTCCAAACGAAGGGTATAACTTCTTAGGTGCACAAATCGGTGATACAGCTATGGAACGAGTGAAGTCAGAGGTAAATACGCAAGTCTCTAAAACATATGCTGAAAAATTATTTACATCAATTACTGAATTAGGTGATGGAGTAATAGCGGCCGCAGATGGCGCAGGAAAAATCGATGAAGGAGCTCAAAAAGTTACTGAGGGTGCAGAAGATTTACATGGGTATTTAGAACAACTAGCTGCAAGTACAATTGAGCTTTCTGATGGCTCAAAAACATTACAAGAAGGTATGCAATCAGCAGCAGTTGGCTCATCTCAGTTGTTAGATGGTATTAAGCAACTTCAAAACGGTACGTCTCCTTTATTGGATGGTGCAAATGCAGCAAGTGCAGGTGCCAAACAATTGCAACAAGGTATCACGGATTATACAGATGGAGTGGCACAATTATCAGAAGGACAAAAACAAGTTACTGATGGTGGTCAAGAGTTAGCTACAAATTTACAATTGCTAGCTAATGGAACAGAAAACCTTGACGACAAAATTGCATCTCTTGCTGCAGGTTCCGAAGCGATCACAAGTGGAATAGAACAGTTAACTGAAGCGCTACAACCGGTTCTAGCAAACTTACCAGAGGCAAATAAGCAGGAACTTCTCCAAACATTGGCTCAACTTCAAGCAGGTAGTTCAGAAGTTAGTAATGGATTAGGTCAGCTAAAAGAGGGTACGGCTGGTATTGATGATAACATCGCAGCACTATCAGAAGGTGCTTCAAGTTTAAATGAAGGCAACCTACAAGTTTCTGCAGGTATTGACCAATTAATAAATAATTCGGACGCATTAATATCAGGTGTTACAAGCCTAGCTGATGGCAACGCTAAATTAGCTAACGGGTTACAACAATTAGCAACTGGTGCAGATAGTGCAGTTGCGGGTGCTAATGACTTAACATCAGGTATTAATCAATTAGTAGATGGAACAAACCAAATGACAGATGGTACAACTTTACTCTCAGAAAAAACAGGTGAACTTGCAGAAGGATCTACTTCATTAGTTGACGGATCAAAGGAATTAACAGACGGTACATCAACGTTATCTGGAAAACTATCGGAAGCTAGTGGAAATGTAGACATTAATGTATCAGATGATAATTACGATATGATGGCTGCACCGGTGGAAGTGGAGAAAACTTCTGTAAATCATGTTCCTAACTACGGAACTGGTTTTGCACCATACTTTATATCTTTAGGGTTATTTGTTGGTGCATTATTAGTATCGATTGTGTTCCCATTAGTTGAACCAGCAACTCGTCCAACAAGTGGGTTTAAGTGGTTTATTAGTAAAGTATCTGTATTGGCTGTAATTGGTATTATCCAATCAGTAATTACAGCAATCGTTGTAATTGGTGTGCTAGGCTTAGAAGTCAACAATTTACTGTTATTCATGGGTACAAGTATTCTTACTAGCTTTACATTCCTAGCATTGATTCAGTTACTAGTTTCTGTTATGGGTGACCCAGGACGATTCGTTGCAATCCTGATTTTAATTTTACAATTAACAACTAGTGCAGGTACATTCCCATTAGAATTAGTTCCTAGTCAATTGCATATCTTTAATGCATTTTTACCAATGACATTCTCAGTACAGGCATTTAAAGCGGCAATTTCAACGGGTGATACATCATTCTTAATGTATAACTGGTCAATTTTAAGTATTTTTGTGGTGGTATGTTTAGCACTAACTTTAGGTTATTTCACTTTACTAGTGAAAAAACGTCACTCTAAACAAGCTAATGTTGAACAACATGCATAAAGCGATTTGAAAAAATAAGAAACCGAACTATTTAACGAAACTCTAAATTGTGTTTCGTAGTAGCTCGGTTTTTTATTTCTTATTAATGTGTCTTGTAATCTGACGTTTCCGCTTGAATGAATCTTTCTGAGATCATAAAAAAACTCGTAAGAAATCAAGTTAATTTCTTACGAGTAAATTATGGCCTCTGTCAAGTAGCCTATCAAGCTACAGAGATCTTACTTATAAATTAGAATACACGCTCTTGGTATTGAGAAAGTTTTTCTAACGATGATTTTTCAACATCAGCGTGTAAAGAGTTACCATGAGAGTCCATTGTTACAACCGCTGTGAAGTCCTCAACAGTTAAGTGCCACATTGCTTCTGGAATACCAAATTCCATTAAATCTACGCCGTCTACAGATTTGATACAGTCAGCATAGTATTGAGCTGCTCCACCGATTGCATTTAAGTAAACGCCGCCATGTTCTTGTAATGCAGCAAGAGTTTTTCGTCCCATACCACCTTTACCAATTACAGCACGAATACCGAATTTTTTCATGATATCTCCTTGGTAAGGCTCCTCACGAATAGAAGTTGTTGGTCCTGCAGCTTTAACTGTCCAGTTACCATTTTCATCTTTTGCCATTACAGGCCCACAGTGATAAATAACTTGACCATTTAAGTCAACAGGAGCATCGTGACTCATTAAGTGGTGGTGAATTGCGTCACGGCCAGTGTACATACGTCCGCTAATTTTTACCACGTCCCCAACTTTTAACTCACGAATTTGTTCTTCTGTAATAGGTGCTTTTAGTTCTACTACTTTACTTTCAGAGTTAGAGTTACTTTCAGTTTTTTCTTCATCACGGAAAGTAATTCTTTCACCATCTTGATAATGCCATTTTTTAATTTCTCCAGTAGTTGGATCGATATCGATTGCCATACGACGGTATGCCCAACAGTTATAAGCAACTGAAACGAAGAATGAAGCTGGTAGACGGTGACCTACTCCAATTTTACAACCTAATAATGTAGCTTCACCACCGAATCCCATTGTTCCTACACCGAGAGTATTTGCTTTTTCAACGATATATTCTTCTAATTTTGCAAGATCTTCATTTGGATTTACATCATCAACAGCACGGAATAATTGATCTTTTGCTAGGTCATATCCAGATGAACGGTCTCCACCAATACCTACTCCGATGAAACCTGCAGAACAACCTTGTCCTTGAGCTTGCCATACAGAGTGAAGGATACATTTACGAATACCATCTAAATCACGACCAGCACGGCCAAGACCTTCTAATTCACAAGGTAAGCTATATTGGATATTTTTGTTTTCACAACCGCCACCTTTAAGAATTAGCTTTACTTCTATGTAATCGTTTTCCCATTGTTCAAATTTAATAACAGGGAAGTTATCACCTAAGTTGTTTCCACTGTTTTTACCTGTTAATGAGTCAACAGCATTTGGACGTAATTTTGCATCTTTTGAAGCTTGTACAATTGCATTTTTTATAGCAGCTTTAATTTCTAATTGGTTAACGCCTACAGGAGTTTTTACTTTGAAAGTTGGTAAACCTGTGTCCTGGCAAATTGGAGATACATTATCTTCTGCCATTACAATATTGTTTGTAATTGTTGCTAAACTCATTGCAGCACGAGTACCAGCATTTTCTGCATCTTTTGCTTTTTTAATAGCACGACGTACGTCGGTAGGTAGATTAGTTGAAGTTTCGCTCACTAAATCATAAAGACTTTTCTCTAAAGTCTGTAAATAAGAAGTTGCCACTTGTGACATTATTTTGTTCCCCCCATATATTTAGCTATATTGGTAATCCAAATATTATTATACTCCTTTAAATCTATGAATAAAAGTCTCGTAAAATTATATATCTTGAAATAAAAAGAGAATGTCTAAAATGTTGTTGCACATTTAAGACATTCTCTTGAATTTTATGATGATTTTTTGCTAAACACAAGGGTAGTCACATTAAAATGTGGCGACCATCTCCGTATTGCACATCATGTAAAGACTTTTTTGAGAAAACATTATTCCTTTGTAAATTTATTGCGATTGTTAAATAATTCAATTTTCTCTTCGACATCATTGATCATTTGAATTAAATTATCTATATCTTCAAGACTTGTAGTTTCAGGATCAATTGCTTCTAATACTTCAAGGAACATTTGAAGGCGTTCTTTTAAATAACTGATTTGAGAATCTTTATCTGTGATTGGATTGGACATTTTTTAAATTCACCTCATTTAATTGTAACATCGCTAATTATAGCATGTTCATTAAAATGAGAAGAATAAGTATTTGACTAAATTAAAAACAAATAAAATAATTTGTTATCAGAATATTTACAATATTTAAACAATGTGGTAAAATAATAACAAATATTACGAAGGAGATGATCAAAGAAAAAAATGCTCACTCTAAAACGAAAAGGAGGGAGTTTAAACGTTTTTCGGCGATCATTGCCGGATTTGTAGTTTAAATGAACGATGGTGAAATGTAAAATGTAAACCCTAGTGAATGGATGAAGTCATTCAGTGCTAGGGTTTTTTTGTTTGTGTTTGAAAATGTGTGGGTGTTGTTGTTGTTTGTGGGGGTGTTAGGATTGGAGAATAACTGCATCAGAATTACGAATACGTTTCGGGTTGGCGAATACTTTCAAGAAATCGGTGAATAAATGCTTCAAATCGGCGAATAACAGCTTCGAATTGGCGAATATAACCACAAATCTGGCGAATAACTCCAATAATAATCCAAAATGATTCCAATCTTAACTTAATTTTTATCGAAAATACGAGGCTTTACGTGAACGATGTGTTAACATATTTACGTATATTAACAGTTATTCGGAGGACAAGCATGAATTTAGCAGTAAACAATGAGCAACGACGGTTTTGGACGTTAGTTATCATTGTATCGATTTCAGGATTTTCACAAGGAATGTTATTGCCGCTTATTTCCATTATTTTTGAAACGGATGGAGTTTCTTCTACACTAAATGGGTTAAATGCGACAGGTTTATACATAGGTACATTATTAATTTCCCCATTTGTTGAGCAACCATTAAGAAAATTTGGTTATAAACCAATTATTATCGGTGGTGGGGCAGTTGTATTTATATCCCTTTTAATGTTCCCCTTATGGAAGCATGTTGTGTTTTGGTTTATTTTACGATTACTTATTGGGATTGGAGATCATTGTTTGCATTTTGCGACGCAAACGTGGTTAACAAGCTCAGCTCCACAAGGAAAACTGGGTAAGAGCATGGCTATATACGGATTATCTTTCGGAGTAGGTTTTGCTGTAGGTCCGTTAATGACACCACTGGTACGAGTTTCTGAATCGTTTCCATTTATAGTTTCATCGCTCCTATGTTTAATGGCATGGTCACTTGTATTTTTCATACAAAATGAACACCCTGAAGTTCTTGCGGGAGACGCGAAAGGCTCTAATAGTTTTACTCGATATAAGCTGTCTTTTAAATATGCATGGATTGCGTTTTTGCCACCATTTGCTTATGGAGTTTTGGAAACTTCAATCAATGCATTATTCCCGGTTTATGCGCTTCGAATGAATTATGATCTAACGATGGTTTCTATGATTATCTCAGCCTTTTCAGTTGGTGGGATCATCACTCAAGTCCCGCTTGGTCTATTAGGAGACCGAATTGGAAGAAGAAATGTACTATTAATAGCATTAGCAGTAGGGACAATCGGATTTGGATTAGGTAGTTTTCTAGAGTTCTCTGAAATCCTTGTTGGGGTCATATTCTTTGTTAGTGGAATGTTCCTTGGGTCAACTTTTTCACTAGGAATTACTTACATGGCAGATTTAACACCGAAAGAATTACTTCCAACAGGAAATTTATTATGTGGTATTTTCTTCAGCATAGGGAGCTTGATGGGACCATTTATCGGTGGATTGTATTTACAAGTCATCGAGGGGATTAGTTTCCTAATTTTTATGGCAGTTGTTCTACTATTAATCTTCTTAACCGTTCTATTATTTGGTAAAAAATTTAAAGTGTTAACATAAGGTAGGGTTCACCCTACCTTAATTAATTTATTACAATGTTGATCCACTATCTAATTAGAATCTTGAGTCTTCCGATTAAACCAAAGAAATGTAACAATTACAAAAAGTATTGAACTGTAAACAGGCAAGAATTTTACCCCAATTGGTTCTTCAAATATTAACATGCAAGTTTTTTTCATTTTATTTGCTCCTTTCGTGTATGTCATAATCTTATCTGTTTATTTACTTCTAAAAAATGGACTCTATATTGATTTTGGAGTAAGCCTTGGGACTGAGAAGAGGCGGGGTTATGCTGGAAAGTGATTGATAATAGAAATAAAGGTGTGTGGATAATAGACAAATCCCAGGGGATAATAGACAAACCTCAAGGAATAATAGACAAATCCAAAGTGATAATAGACACCTAGCAAAACTTATTAGAAACACACCTAGCCAAGTACTCGCGGGTGGGGATAAAGTAAAAAGGATTGACCTGAAAGTTAAACTTTCAAGCCAATCCTTTTATTTTGATTAAAATCTATTAAGACAATCTATTTCGATAGTCTTCATATCCGAAGCGACGAACGACTTTTACGCCTTCTTCTTCGTTATATAGGCAAATACTTGGTAGATTTACGCCATTGAACATATGGTTTTTAACCATTGTGTAGTGAGCCATATCTGTGAATACTACTTTGTCTCCTGCTTTTAAAGGTTGATCGAAAGAGTAATCACCAATTACGTCACCAGCAAGACATGTCATACCACCTAAACGATATGTATGTGCCTTATCGTTAGGCGTGCTTGCTCCGATGATTTGTGGGCGGTATGGCATTTCCAACACGTCTGGCATATGACATGTCGCAGAACTGTCTAGGATAGCAATATCCATACCATTTTTCACAACATCAAGAACTGTTGTAACTAGATAGCCTGTATTTAACGCAATCGCTTCACCAGGCTCTAGGATAACATGTACATCATATTTCTCTTTAATATAGTTGATCAGATTGACTAACTTGTCCACATCATAATCAGGACGAGTAATATGATGACCACCACCAAAGTTTACCCATTTCATTTGATGTAAATATGGGCCGTATTTTTCTTCAAAGTGAGGAAGAATACGTTCTAGTACATCTGAGTTTTGTTCACACATCGCATGGAAGTGAATTCCTTCAACTCCATCTAACTCATCTGGACGGAATTGGTCGAATGGAATACCTAAGCGTGAGTTTAATGCGCAAGGGTCATATAACTCAGTCTCAACTTCTGAGTACCCTGGATTTACACGTAATCCAATTGAAACGTGTTTGTCTAAGCTTTGGATTTTTTCTTTGTATTTATTTAATTGATCAAATGAGTTGAAAACAATGTGATCAACGTATTTTAAATACTCGTCGATTTCATGCTCAGCATATGCAGGTGCATAAGCATGAACTTCTTTTCCAAATTCTTCGTAACCAAGGCGAGCTTCAAAAAGAGAACTTGAAGTAATCCCTTTTAAATATTGCCCAACCATCGGGAATGTTGAAAACATTGAAAACCCTTTTAGAGCAAGTAAGATGTCGCAACCAGTTCTGTCTTGTACTGATTTCAAAATCTCTAAATTACGTTTCAGCAAGCGCTCGTCAACTATATAACTAGGAGAAGGCACCTGTGTCCAATCTATTTGTTTCATTTATTTCGCCTCTTCTTTTTCAAGTTCAAGGTCGATTAGTTCAGGATTGAAGCTTTCTTGCCATGGAAGACCCCATTTATTTAAAGCTTCCATGAATGGATCTGGATCGAACTCTTCTACATTATATACACCTGGTTTTTGCCAAGTGCCGTTCATTACAAGCATTGCACCAATCATAGCTGGTACACCTGTTGTATATGAAATTGCTTGTGAACCAACTTCACGGTAACACTCTTCATGATCACAAACGTTATATACATAGTAATTTTTTTCTTCTCCGTCTTTTACACCACGGAAAATACAACCGATGTTTGTTTTCCCTTTTGTACGTGGTCCAAGAGAAGCTGGATCTGGTAATACTGCTTTTAAGAATTGAAGTGGTTGAATCATTTTGCCTTCGAATTCAATTGGCTCAATGGATGTCATACCAACGTTTTCTAAAACTTTTAAGTGCGTAATATATTTTTGAGAGAAAGTCATCCAGAAACGGATTTGTTTAATCCCTTTAATGTTTTTAGCTAAAGATTCTAATTCTTCATGGTATAGAAGGTACATATCTTTAGGTCCGATTTCAGGGAAGTTATACACTTCTTTGAACTCTAAAGGTTCTGTTTCTACCCATTTACCTTCTTTCCAGTAACGGCCATTCGCAGTAATTTCGCGAATGTTAATTTCTGGGTTGAAGTTCGTAGCGAAAGGATAACCATGGTCACCAGCGTTAGCATCTAAAATATCGATATAGTGAATTTCATCGAAATAATGTTTTAATGCATATGCCGAGAATACGCCTGTTACACCTGGGTCAAATCCGCTACCAAGTAGTGCAGTAAGACCTGCTTTTTCGAATTTTTCTTTATATGCCCATTGCCATTTATATTCAAACTTAGCTGTTTCAGGTGGTTCGTAGTTTGCTGTATCTACATAATGAACACCTGTAGCTAAACATGCATCCATAATTGTTAAGTCTTGATATGGTAAAGCTACGTTAATTACCACATCTGGTTTAAAACCATTGATTAATTCAATAAGTTCGTCCACATTATCCGCATCTACTTGCGCTGTATGGATAATAGTTTTACCGCCGTCTAATTTTTCTTTTAAAGCGTCACATTTTGACTTTGTTCGACTAGCGATCATGATCTCCTCGAACACTTCTGAATTTTGTACACATTTGTGTACCACCACGCTAGCAACACCGCCAGCACCAATAATCAATGCTTTACCCAATTCCTTATTACCTCCTTAAGTTGAAACATTTGATTTTAATGCAAATCAAACAAGATTTGCACAATAAAACAGATTATACCGAATTATTTTTTTAGTAGCAATTACTTTACTCTAAATTATTAGCTTAAATAGATAAGATTTTCTATTAATAGTTCACATTTAATAATATCTGTTAAAATATAGTTTAATCTAAATTAATAAAATTATTATTTAATGTTCTAAAAGAAATAACATAAGGATCTTTGAATGAATAGATAGGTGAGTTTGAAATTGGAAAGAAAGATAGTAAATCTATTTTGATAAATGTTTCTGCAGGGTCAATCATAATGGCAATCGGTATTTTTTTGTTAGGTGCAATACATCAATTTTCGACGATAGAGCATAAGTTAGGAGATGCTATTTCATTCATTATTTTTATTTCTCGTATGGATCGTGATGATTGGATGCTTTTTCACATCAATGTTCAATAAAAAGTATCGCCATGATTATTTATTTCATTCTATTATATATTTTGGAGCAGGAACTTGGTTGGAGAAAGTTCTTTTAAATTTCAACTTTTAGTGATGAATGTTTTAGCTTGGGTTGTATTAGCCCTATTAATAATAGAACTGTTTTTGTTGCTTCAATCTAAAGTAAAGCGCGCTTCTTTTAGTTAAAGAGGTGCGTTTTTTTTATAAATTTAGTTGTTTGTTCTAGTAAAAGTAGAACAAACTTGTTATAATAATTATAGAACATATTTTATCAATTTATCATTAATCAACAATCAGATTGGAGGTCGAAGAGGATGATCATTCAAATTGAACCGGATTCAGAAAAACCAATTTATACACAACTAACAAATCAAATTATTGAAGGGATCGCACGAGGAACTATTAAACCGGGTGATTCACTACCTTCTGTTAGATCATTCGCTGCAGATCTTGGTGTGAATATGCACACTGTCAATAAAAGCTACCACGAGCTTGAGAAGAAGGGCATAATCCAAATTGTCCCTAAATCAGGTGCGGTGATTATTAAACAAGAAGGGTACGATGATACAACTTATCAAAAGTTGAAAGATGAAATGCGTCCATATGTTGCGGAGGCAATTGTTTTTGGTATGAATGAAGCAAATATACAACAATTGGTAAAATCCATTATTACCGAATTAGATAACAATAAGTAAATTTTTATAGAGGGAGGGGACTTTCTATGTCGTTTTCATTAGGTTTAAGTATCGCAATTATCTTTTTCCTAACAATTGTGCAAACTGTTATACCATTCTTGGTTAAAAGAACTGTAGTGTTTGGGGTGACAATTCCAGAACAATATATAAAAGAGAAAAAACTAATTCAATATAAGAAACAGTATGCTTTCATTACTTTCATCATCGGAATGGTCATTCTAGCTTGCTACCTTTTCTGGGCATTAAATAATCAATTAAGTGAAGATCAAATCATTATGGTAGGCGTATTTATTGAATTCGCCATAATATTACTAAGTATGTCGTTCTATTTTTATTATCATGGAAAAATAAAACAATTAAAGCAAAAGAGTAAATGGATAGAGAATTTGAAGCAAGTAAAAGTGACAGACCTTTCTATTCGCTCACAGGATGAAATGCTACCTTGGTACATCTATCTATTTCCAATGGTCATTACAATAGGGTTAATTATTTATACAGTGATGAATTATGAATTACTGCCTGAAAACATCCCTACTCATTGGGGACCAACTGGAGAACCGGATGCCTTTACGAAGAAAACTCCGTTTACTGCCGTACAAATGCCTGGATTTTTACTGTTAATGCAAATTATGTTTTTAGGCATTCATATTGCTACGAAAAAATCAGGTATTAAGCTAAGTGTAACGAATGCATTGGCTTCTAGAAAGCGTCAACTTGGTATGAGGAAATATTCTAGTTGGTTAATGATTTTAGTATCTCTTGCAATTACAATTCTTTTTACGTTTTTCCAACTAACAACGATTCACCCGAATATATTTGATGGATCACCTTTACTGTTAATCATTCCATTTGTTATTCTAGCTATCATCTTAATCTCTACAATTACTTTTGCTATTAAAGTTGGTCGCTCAGATAAACAAATTGACCCTGTAATCGAAGGAAATATTACAGATATAGATGAAGACAAATACTGGAAAGGTGGTCTATGGTATTTCAATAAAAATGATCCTTCAATTTTTGTTGAGAAACGATTTGGTGTCGGCTACACATTAAATTTTGCCAACCCAATCGGCTACCTTATTGTGATACTTCCAGTGTTAATAATTTTATTTGTTTCGATTTTCTTAAACTAGTTCAATTTACTTCCACGTATGTTTAAGCATATTTCTCTTCCATAAATCTATTAAAAAAACGCCCTACTTGTTAGAGTAATAACAAGATAGGGCGTTCTATATTTTTTATGAAATTGTTGAAACATCTCCAATTTGAAGATCTTTCTCTTTTTGTTGTTTCTTTAATTTTTTCAGATCGAAACGAATCCATAATGAAATACATAATGAAATTCCGATTAATAATGAGAATAAGTAAAAAACAGGAATATAACTGTTTGTTGCATTTCGAATTGTCGTTACAATAATTGGACCAAAAATTCCACCCAATGACCAAGTAGTTAATAAATACCCGTGAATAACCCCTAGCTGTTTAGTACCGAATAAGTCACTTGCAAACGCAGGAAGGTTAGAGAATCCACCGCCGTAACAACTTACTACAAGGAAGATGAATAATTGGAATAGAATTACGTTCGTTGTAAATGGAAGTGTAACGAAAGTAATTAATTGAATGACAAAGAAAATAACAAACACATTATGGCGACCAATATAGTCTGAAGCAGCAGCCCATAATAAACGACCGCCTCCATTAAATAATCCCATTAAACCAACCATTGTTGCAGCTCCTGCAACGGATAATCCTACAATTTCCTGAGCCATTGGTGAAGCTACAGAGATCATCATAATACCTGCTGTAACATTTACTAAGTGCATAGACCAAAGCATCCAGAAATGTTTTGTTTTTACTGCTTCTCTAGCAGATAGTTGTGCAATTGGTTGAATACCTGCAGTTGATCCACCGTACTTATCAACTAACGGGTTTCCAACTGGTGGTGCAATATATAGAGCACCAAGCATCATTAAAATTAAATAACTAATTCCTAAAATGAAATAAGTATTTGAAATGCCAACTTGTCCCATTAAATAAGTTGCAACAGGAGCAGTAATTAACGCACCAGATCCGAAACCAAGAACGGCCATACCAGTAGCCAATCCTCTACGATCTGGGAACCATTTAACTAACGTTGATACTGGTGCTATATAACCAATACCCATACCTAAGCCACTTAACACCCCATATGTTAACCAATAAAGAACTACAGAATCTGTAACGATGGCTACACCAGCACCAGCTTGTCCAGCTCCAAATAATAGAGCTGCTACAATTGCGGATTTACGTGGACCCATTTTCTCTACTAAATTACCAAATAATGCAGCAGCAAATCCAGCTAATCCCATCATAATGGTAAAAGCAATGGTAACGTTTGTAGTACTCCATCCCATTTGCTCTGTAATTGGATTTTTATAAACGCTATATGCATATGCACCACCTATCGACAGATGTATAGCAATAGCTGAAAGTGCAATTAACCATCTATTTTTATTCATAATTTCTCTTTCAACCCTTCATTTTCTAACATTTGAATTTTTCGCGAATAATTCTTGATATAAAAGATAACATTTTATAAAAACATTTTGCAATAGAAAAAATAGAAAAATATTTTCTTTAAATAGAATTTCTGTAGGTTAAAAGAGAAAAAATGTAGTTTTCTGTATTACAACAGAGTTAATAAAATTTAATGAAACCTAATGAATAAAGGGGTTTCTTTGTTATGGAAATGATTAGTACAGTTGTAAAATGGAATGAGACAGAAATTTTCAGCATTAAGCAAAATATAATGTATTTTTTAAGATTGTTTCATAGCAATTCAATATGATCTAGAGAAATCAGTTTTAGAATAGTATTCTATTATTATTCATTTGATGTATAATTATACAATCGATAAATGAAAAATGGTGCTTAAACAGTAGTTCTAGTTTAAGCACCTATAGAAATAGATTATTTATTTTTCAACGTCAATTTAGCAACAATCTCCACTCTTGCTGTTTGAGGGAACATATCGACAGGTTGAATATAGTCAATTTTATAAAGTTTCGAGAGTTCACTTAAATCCTTCGCAAATGTGGATGGGTTACAAGATGTATAGACAAAACGTTTTGGTTTAATTTTTAACACAGTCTTGATAAAGCTTGGAGCAAGACCTGTGCGCGGTGGATCGACTGTGATGACATCTGGAATAAACCCTTCGCGACGCCATTTTTCAAGCCATTCTTCTGCAGTCCCTGTGTAGTATTTAGCGTGTGTAAACCCGTGATTACGGGCATTCTTTTTCGCATCGATAATACTTTCCGGAACAACGTCCATTCCTCGTACTTCTTTTGCATCTTTTGCTAACCATAAACCGATTGTTCCCACACCACAATAAGCATCAACAACGGTTTCTTTCCCTGTTAACTCTGCTGCTTTTTTTATTTCATCATATAAATGGACTGTTTGTTCAGGGTTTAGCTGGAAGAATGCTCTTGAAGAAAGATCAAATGCAAGCTCCCCTAGTTTTTCATGAATTGTTTCTTTCCCATATAAAGTAATAGTTTCATCACCAAAAATGAGCGATGTTTTTTCTCGGTTTACATTTTGTGTAATTGACACGATGCTTGGGTCAATTTTTAACATTCTCTCAATGAGTTCCTCTTTGTGAGGTAGTTCTTTTCTAGTTGTCACAAGACAAACTTGAGTTTCACCTGTTGAGATACCTGTTCGTACGACAATTGTTCGAACTAATCCATTTAAAGATTTTCCATCATAGATGGAGATGTTTAATTTTTGCAAGATTTTGCGCGTTCCAACTGTAATTTTTGAAGTAAGCGGGTGTTGAACTGCACACTCGTTAATATTTAATAATTTATTTGTTCCTTCTGCATATAGGCCGGCATATACTCGTTTTCCTTCTTTTCGTACTTGGAAGGAGCTTTTATTTCTATAGTGCCAAGGGTCATCCATACCAATTGTAGGTCGAACATCAAGTGAATCTGCGATTTGCTTTACATACTTTTCAAGAGATTGAACGACCATGTCGCGTTTTTCTTTTAATTGACCTTCATATGTTAAGTGCTGAAGTTGACAGCCTCCACATTCTGCATATACTGGGCAACTTGGTTCTTGTCGATATGGTGATGTAGTTCGTATGTTTAAAACTTCTGCTTCCGCAAAGCTTTTTTGTACGTTCGTAACTTTCACAGTTACAACTTCCCCTGGAAGAGCACCTTTTACAAACACTACGTTTCGTTTGAAAAAGCCTACACCTTCGCCATTAATACCTAATCTTTTTATTGTTAAAGGAAATTTTTGACCAACTTCCATCATTACTTTTTCGCTCAAGAGCTTTCACGTCCTTAGTACTTCAATTCAACTTATACTACTTTATATCGAAGCATGAAAGTATTGCAAGTGAAGATTATTGTTAATACTAGGATGGATAATGTTTCTTATATTAGACGATACTTTATTTAGAAAATTTTACTCGCAATTACCTTGAATTCGTGATATTCTAAAACTAATCGAATATTATTGTCCTTCGGGGTCGGGTGAAATTCCCAATCGACGGTGATGAAGCAATTCTAAGCCCGTGAGCTCTTTTCGAGCAGGATTTGGTGCAAGTCCAAAGCCGACAGTTAAAGTCTGGATGGGAGAAGGATGTAAATGTAAAAAGCTATTAATCATTTATTAATGGTTTAATTTCTTATTGCATTTTTGCATGAATCAGACACTCCCACTTATTTTGTAAGTGGGATTTTGTTTATTCTAAAACTCTTTTTGAATGTATTTCAAAAGAGCTTTTTAGTCATGCGCAGAAAAAATACTCCCAAACCTCTTAGGCTAAATTGCTTAAGTGGTTTTTTTATTTATTTCTAGCCTTATAAAAATAAGTAATAGGGAGAATAGCTAGATTTGTTGTTAAATCGTTAGAAGACCAAATTTATTAAAATTTAAGTAGAGGTGAAGTTATGTTTACGGGGATTATTGAAGAAATAGGAAAAGTAACAGCAATTAAAAAAGATTCAACAAGCATGGAACTTACAGTACATTGTCCCAAAATCTTAACGGATGCCCACTTAGGAGATAGTATTTCGGTTAATGGTGTTTGTCTAACGATTACAAATTTGCAAAGCGATAACATGACAGTTGATGTTATGCCAGAGACAGTTAAAGCAACCAATATTCATCAACTCAAAATTGGTGATCGTGTCAATTTAGAACGAGCGATGTCTGCAAATGGTCGTTTTGGAGGGCATTTCGTTTCTGGCCATGTTGATGGTTCAGGAACAATTCGTAGTATTAAACCGGTTTCCAATGCGGTTTATATCGAAATAGATGTTGATAAGGAAATTGCCAATAATTGTATACCAAGAGGTTCTATCACAATTGATGGGACAAGTTTAACAATATTTGACGTTACAGAGCATAGCGTTACAATTTCGCTTATTCCGCATACTCATGCTGAGACAATTTTAGGGATGAAAAAAGTTGGTGATCAAGTAAATATTGAAACAGATTTACTTGGAAAATATGTAAAACACCATTTACTAAATAGAGAAGAAAAATCGACTATAACGCTAGATTTTTTAAGACAAAATGGATTCTGAAGGTGGTCGAGATAATGTTAAATACTATAGACGAAGCATTAATAGATTTAAAAAAAGGAAAATCAATTATCGTTGTAGATGATGAAAACCGTGAAAACGAAGGTGATTTAGTAATACTTGCAGAATATGCAACACCTGAAAATATTAACTTCATGGCAACTTACGGCCGTGGTCTTATATGTACTCCAATTACAGAAGAATTAGCTGAAAAACTTCAGTTTAATCCAATGGTTGAAGATAATACAGATAATCACCAAACTGCATTTACTGTAAGCATAGATCATATTGAAACGACAACAGGTATTAGTGCATATGAGCGTTCGTTTACTATTCAACAATTGATGAATCCAAATGCGAAACCTGAACATTTTCGTAGACCGGGTCATGTGTTTCCGCTAATAGCAAAAACAAATGGAGTACTAGAAAGACAAGGACACACAGAAGCTGCTGTTGATTTAGCTATTGCATGTGGAAGTTTTCCGGCAGGAGTAATTTGTGAAATTATGGCTGATGATGGCACAATGTTACGTCTGGATGGACTATTAGACTATGCGAAGGAACATGACTTAAAAATCATTTCAATCGAAGATTTAGTTCAATATCAATTAAAAAATGAAAAATTAGTATAAATTAACTTTAATGAAAAGAGGAAACTAAAATGGGTAAAATATTTGAAGCACAATTAATTGGAACTGATTTAAAAATTGGAATTGTTGTAGGACGTTTTAATGAATTTATCACATCAAAATTACTTTCTGGTGCAATAGATGGTTTAAAAAGACATGGAGTAAGTGAAGAAAATATAGATGTTGCATGGGTTCCAGGTGCATTTGAACTTCCGTTTATAGCAAAACAAATGGTTGAAACAGGGAATTACGATGCTGTTATTGCATTAGGAACTGTTATTCGTGGAGCGACGAGCCATTACGATTATGTGAATAATGAAGCAGCTAAAGGTATAGCGAAAATTGCATTAGATACAAACGTTCCAGTTATTTTTGGACTTGTTACAACAGAAAATATTGAACAAGCAATTGAACGTGCTGGAACTAAAGCGGGTAATAAAGGTTATGATTCTGCGGTATCAGCAATTGAAATGGCTAATTTAAATAAAATGTTTAAGTAATACGAAAGGGACCTTGTGAAAAATAAGGTCCCTTCACTTTATTGTTTTTTTGTTTCTAAAGCATTATCGAGTACTAAATTATCTAATGATTCAAATGTATACCCTTGCTTCTTCGCTTCTTCGATAAACCTTGGAAGTCCTTCCGCATTATGCTTCGCCACAGTGTGCATTAGAATAATTGCCCCGGGATGTAATTGCTTCATAAGTTCGTTATAAGCATAATCTCCACCTTTTGTAGAGTTACGGTCCCAGTCCACGAAAGCGATAGACCAGAATATATGGCGATATCCGTGTTTATTGCCCACTTCTAACACTTTTTCACTAAACACCCCTTCAGGAGGGCGTGCATAGTAGGTACGCTCGACACCGGTTAATTGCTTCAATACTTCGTCGAATTTTTGCCATTCTTCTACCATCTTTTCTTCAGATAAATTGGCCATATTAGGATGACCATACGAGTGATTTCCGATGATATGACCTTCATTGACCATCCTTTTTACCAAGTCTGTTGCACTTTTAACATAATGCCCAGTTAAAAAGAAAGCTGCAGGTACTTTTTCTTTTTTTAGTGTATCTAAAATGCTTTCTGTATAACCATTTTCAAATCCATTATCAAAAGTTAAATAAATGACCTTTTTATCAGGTTTCCCTTTATATATGGCATCGTATTTTTTTAATACTGACTCTAGTTCATGGCCAACATCCACTGGTTGACCGTTTTTAGATTTTGTAAATCCCCAGCTATATGACTTGGCTAAAGCGTCTATTGGATTTAGAGAGAATGCGACTAATAGGATTAATGCTACCAGAAATGAACCGAGAGTATGATGTTTCCGCATAAATAAAGCCTCCTTTTTCAATATTAGATTGTGCAAAATGACTTCCATTATGCAGTAACTAATAATTTGGAAAAAGTGCCATAAGTTTATCGAAATGAAACATTAGCAAAAACGATGTATACTAATAGTTAAAGGAGTGTTTGTATGCAAGTTATTTCAAAAATCACTCGCCAAAAAAATAATGACCAACGATACAATATTTATTTAAATGAGAAGTATGCCTTTGCAGTTGATGAATCGACTCTCATTAAGTTTGGATTAACCAAAGGGAAAATACTCGAACAATTTGATATAGATGAAATTACTTATGAAGATGAAATCGCCAAAGCATTCAATCGGGGGTTAAATTTTTTAAGCTATCAAATGCGAAGCGAATATGAAGTGAGAAAGAATTTGTTGGATGCGGGATTTGGAGAAGCGGTTATATTAGAAGCAATCCGAAAACTTGAAAAACTAGGTTTTCTAAATGACGAAACTTATTCCAAAGCTCTGCTTGAAACGAAAAAGAAAACGGCGAAAAAAGGACCAAAAGCGATTAAACAGGATCTGATCAAAAAAGGAATCGATAAAGAAACTCAAGAAAAAGTATTAAATACCTTTACATACGATGAACAACTTAAACTTGCAAAAAGTTTAGCGGAGAAAACTGCTAAGGCAAATTCGAAAAAAACGCCGATGCAGGTTAAACAGAAGATTCAAGAGTTTTTATCTAGAAAAGGCTATTCTTTTGAAATTATTAATGAAATACTTGACCATATTGACCTTGAACGAGAAGATGATGATTGGGAACAAATTGTAGGACTACAAGGTGAGAAAATTTGGAATAAATATTCTTCGAAATTCACCGGTAATGAACTACGTTTGAAAGTTAAACAGGCCTTATATCAAAAAGGTTTTCCGATAGATGTAATTGATCGTTTTATAGAAGAAAAGGAGAGCGAATAGTATGGAAAAAAGTTATGCACAAATGACAGAACAAGAGCTGCGCAACGAAATTGCAAGCCTAAGAGAAAAAGCAAGAAAAGCAGAACAGTTAGGTATTTTAAATGAGTTTGCTGTATATGAAAGAAAAGCTGTAATGGCAGCGGCTTATTTAATCGATCCTAGTACTATTGAAAAGGGTGAAATTTACCGTTTAGACGGTTCTCCAGGTGAGTATTTTAAAGTGGAATATTTAAAAGGACGTTTTGCTTGGGGTTATCGTCTTGGTGGAGAACAATTTGAAGAAGCCCTTCCAATTTCATTATTATTACCAGTGAAAGCAGGTAAATAAAATGGACGCAAATGCAATTATTGAAAAGTTAACGAGTGAATTATTAGAGAAAAACCCTAACTTATCTGTAGGAAAAGCGCGAACGTGGATTGAATTGTTATGGAGTGATTTTGAGACGACATACGCAAAAGCTGGGTATGCCTATCGTGGTGCAGAGTATACTCAAAGAATCATTCGCCAATGGATCGAAAGTTACGGAGAAAAGATTCACGAGTTTGCTGGTAAAAATCCAAAGTACGCACATTTACTGGATGAAAGCGATGATTCATTGAACTAAATATTGAACAAATATAAAAAACACAAGAATCACGCATTCTTGTGTTTTAATTTATTTTATTAAACATGCATGGAGATTGAGATTATTGACTTGAACCAATTTGTAATTTCCTTTGAAGCTTATCTTCACTGAAAATCCAACCTGTATAGGATGTGACAATATTTAAATCCTCATCTAAATGTGCTACAGCGACAAAAGGATAACGATCATTACTGCGATATCTTAAATCGATCAATCTAACTTCTGTTAATCCACTCGGCAATTCTGAAATTTCCCAATTATACAATGGTGAGAAAGAAACAAAAGCAGCTAAGTTTGTATCACTTAATGCTTTATCTACCAATGGAGTTTTAGGAATGGGACGAATTTCTATTTTGTCATGGATATTAACTGTACGCCCATATGCTCGTCCGACATAGTAATGGGTTTTCGATTTAGCTGCCACTCGCCAGTAAAAGAATCGCATTGTTGGTGCAACAATAACACAATCCTCATCTTGTATTGTGTTACTAACGGCATTTTTAACCGCAGCTTGTACGGCAAATCTTAATATATAATAGATAACAATAATGGCATACATGATTCCGAATATTAAAACTGGATTTGCACCAAAACTCCACAAAAGGATTCCGATACAGTGCAAGCCAAAAATAATTGGATCAAACGTATTGATAACACCTAGAGCTACCCATTTTTTTGAAAATGGTCTTAATGCTTGTGTTCCATACGCATTAAAAATATCTACGAATACATGAAGGAACACGGCAAGAAATGTCCAAAGCCATAAATGGAAGATATTTGCCCCATCTGCGATAAGAGAGATAAAACCTGTGATTGCTAGTGGCCAAAGAATAACCGCTGGAATGGAATGCGTAATACCTCGATGATGTCGTATATAAACTGCATTATTTCTAAGTTTTAAAACGGTATCGACATCGGGAGCTTGTGAACCTATAATTGTACCTGCCATAACAGCACCAAATGTAATTGAATTTTGAGCTACTACTGGGTCGACAAGCGCAAGTCCACCTAAAGCAACACCCATAACTAAATGTGTGCCAGAATCCATTTTCATCAACTCCTTGAGTCGGAGATTATGTGAATGCTTACGATAATTTGGATAGTTTTCCAATTATCTTCATCAATATTATACCCTAATTACGAAAAATTAAATCTGTTCAAGGAGGAAGTCGTGAAATATCCTTATAAAAATGAATTTTCTTCAAACCTTGTAGAATGGTACCATCAAGAAAAACGTGATCTTCCATGGAGACGTACTAATGACCCTTATAAAATATGGGTTTCTGAAGTAATGCTTCAGCAAACTCGTGTAGATACAGTTATACCTTATTACAATCGGTTTTTAGAAAAATATCCAAATCTAAACTCCCTAGCATATGCCGAGCAAGATGAATTATTAAAAATGTGGGAAGGCTTAGGCTATTACTCGCGCGTTCGAAATTTACAATCAGGCGTTAGAGAAGTTGTTGAAAAATATGATAGTCAGGTACCTAGTAATCGTCATGATCTTTCAAAACTAAAAGGTATTGGACCATATACTGCAGGAGCCATATTAAGTATTGCTTTTAATAAGCCGGAACATGCAGTAGATGGTAATGTAATGCGAGTTCTAAGTCGTGTGCTTCTTATTAAAGAAGATATTGCTTTGCCAAAAACGAAAAAAATCTTTGAAGAAGCAGTTACTGAATTAATTGATCAAAAAGATCCGGGAGCATTTAATCAAGGGTTAATGGATTTAGGTGCACAAATTTGTACACCAACTTCTCCAAAATGTTTACTTTGTCCAGTCAGAGAATATTGTATGGCTTTCCAAGAAGGGAATCCAGATGAATTGCCTATAAAGTCTAAAAAAACGAAAACAAAAAGAGTGAAATTTAATGTGTTCGTGGCGAAAGATCAAGATGGAAAATATCTGTTAGAAAAACGCCACGAAGAAGGATTGCTAGCAAGTATGTGGCAATTTCCGATGGTAGAAAGAAATGATAAGGATACTGTACTAAATACAAGTGCGACCTTAGAGCAAGATTATCATCTGAAGTTGGTAAGTGCAGTGGAAGATCCATTACTATCATTCAAACATGTCTTTTCACATTTAGTTTGGGAAATGGATTGTTACATAGTGGAAGTATCAAATGTAGATACCCAAAGAGAAAAAACAGGTTTCTATTCACTAGAGGAAATAATGCAATTACCGATGTCTGTGCCAATGTTGAATATTTTGAATGTTCTAAAATGATTTATTTGAAAGTTCATCGAATAATCTCTTTGCCATCAGTCCACAATAATTTTAGTGGAGGTGAATTACGATGGCAAAAAACAAAAAACAAAACCGTAACAACAATAACAACAACAATAACAACAATGCTGAGTTTGGTGCAGAACAAGAATTCGCGCAACAAAATCAAAACCAAAAACAAAAACAACAAAATAACCAACGCAACAACCGCAAAAATAATAATAATGAGTAATACTACTTAGAAGTGAAATTTAGGTATAGACAATGGTCAATTGTCTATACCTAAATTTTTGCGTATTTTTCGTATCAATTTTTATTCAATACATCCTATATCTTAAGTGAGTCTTTTATTACAATTTATTTTTAATTGTTTACTCTTCTTGCTACAAGTTTTGGTAATCCATTGCTATAATATAATTGGGAAATCATATAACTTCATTCAAAAATGTTCGATCATTGGTTATTAACATTTTAAATCTCTACAATCAGTGTTATTACCAAAAAATGAAGTAGGGGCTCTGGCGGATGTAACAGATTTTCATAGGGGCGAAGAATGAAAAAATCTGAACATCAATCATACTTGTGACCAAACAACAGTATGTCACATTCATGCCTAAGCATATTTAATTATTTATAGCAGAGAAAAAGGTGGGCTTATATATGGCAATACCGGTAGAAGGAGAAAAGATACAAATACATAGCTATAAACATAATGGACAAATACATCGTGTTTGGCAGGAAACAACTGTATTGAAGGGAACGAAAAATATTTTCATCGGAGCGAATGAAAGGACACTCGTTACCGAATCAGATGGAAGAACGTGGCTAACTAGAGAACCCTCTATTTGTTATTTTCATGCAGAACATTGGTTTAATATCATTTGCATGTTAAGAGAAGATGGTGTTTACTATTACTGTAATATGAGTTCGCCATATGTATTTGATAATAATGCGATAAAATATATCGACTACGATCTTGACATTAAGGTTTTTCCGGATATGACCTATACCTTATTAGATGAAGATGAGTATGCTCAACATAAAAAGGAAATGGGCTATCCAGAAGTAATCGACAAAATATTAAAACGTAATGTTCAAAAACTTGTCAGCTGGATCAAGCAACGTAGAGGTCCTTTTGCACAAGATTTTATCGAGGTGTGGACAAATCGTTACCAATTTACAAAAGAAATGCAATCGTCCAATGAATAAACAATCGTGCCTATTGGTGTTTTGCCAATAGGCTTTTCTCTTAAACCACTATATAACACCAGTAAATCGTGGATTCAAATCAGTAAAACATCCATGTTGCAGTTACATGAAGGAAGTGAATTCAAAGTTTGGGTAGTATCAGAAGATATATGAGATTTGTAAAGCCCTATAAATGGGAAATCGTTTTAACTTTAATTATAGGTATTATAAAATTCGCGATTCCATTATTTATTCCATTGTTAACGAAGATTGTCATTGACGATATTATTTTAGAAGAAAGTTTAAGTTCTGATGAAAAAATTACACAGCTCGTTTACTGGCTAGGTGGAACGATTATTTTATTCTTTATCATTCGTCCGCCAATCGAATATTACCGTCAATATTATGCGCAACATGTTGGGAATAAAGTATTGTTTGACATCCGAAAAGAATTATTTGGTCATCTTCAAAAGTTAAGTTTAAAATATTATGCCAATACACGCGCGGGAGAAGTTATTTCTCGAGTAATAAATGACGTTGAACAAACTAAAAATTTCATCATGATTGGTTTAATGAATCTATGGCTCGATATCGCAACGATATTAATTGTCATTGGAATTATGTTAACGATGGATGTTGGGTTAACACTTGTTGCGATTATTTCATTACCCTTATTTGCAATTAGCGTGAAGTATTTCTTTGGGAAGTTACGGGATTTAACTCGTAAACGATCACAAGCATTAGCGGGTGTACAAAGTTACTTACATGAACGGGTAAGTGGCATAAGTATTATTAAAAGTTTTGCTCTTGAAAAACATGAACAACAAATTTTCGACAAAGAAAACGGTGAATTTCTAGACCGCTCACTAGACCATACAGTTTGGAATGCCAAATCATTTGCAGTAGTCAATACCATTACTGATATCGCACCACTTCTTGTTATTGGATGGGCAGGTTATGAAGTAATAAACGGAAATCTAACTGTAGGAACTGTGGCTGCTTTTATGGGATATATTGAGCGTTTATATGCACCATTAAGAAGGTTAATGAATTCATCAACAACATTAACTCAATCGATTGCTTCGATGGATCGTATGTTTGAACTGATGGATGAAAAATATGATGTGAAAGATAAAGTAGGTTCGAAAAACTTACCGGCAGTTAAGGGGCAAGTTGATTTTGAAAATGTAACCTTTAAGTATGATCACGAAGGGAACACAATATTAAATAATATTACTTTCCATATTAAACCTGGTGAGACTGCTGCCTTTGTAGGAATGAGTGGTGGTGGCAAGTCTACGATTGTAAGTTTAATTCCTCGATTTTATGATGTAACGAGTGGGAAAGTAAAAATTGATGGAATGAATGTTGAGGATGTAAAGCTACATTCATTACGTTCTCAAATTGGTATTGTGTTACAGGATAATATTTTATTTAGTGATTCTGTAAAACAAAATATACTGATGGGTCGACCAGAAGCAACTGACGAAGAAGTGATTGAAGCAGCGAAAGCCGCGAATGCACATGATTTTATTATGTCATTGCCAAATGGCTATGATACAAAAGTAGGAGAGCGTGGTGTGAAACTATCTGGTGGACAAAAACAACGTGTTGCGATTGCCCGTGTATTCTTAAAAAATCCACCAATCTTAGTTTTAGATGAAGCTACTTCTGCACTTGATTTAGAGAGTGAAGCTTTAATCCAAGAATCGTTAGAACGGTTAGCACATAACCGAACAACTATAATTATTGCTCATCGCCTTTCAACAATCACACATGCAAATAAAATCTTTGTAATTGATCATGGGGAGTTAGTTGAAGAAGGTACACATGATGAATTAATGGAAAAACAAGGTGTATATTATGACCTGTTCCAAATACAGAAATTAGACTAATTTATGATGTTCAATAGAAGTTAGGAAACTTCTATTGAACATCTTTTTTATTGACTTCTACAATGTGATTTTAATTTCAAATTGATATGACTAATAGCGAAAAAAAATAGAGATTTATGAATTAAGAGATCCAACTAATTTATTTCTAGTTGGATTTCTTATGTTTTTGGGATATTAATGTCGAAGTATAAGAAAATTTGTAGATTAAATTTATCGGAAAATTGTAATATTTATTGTTTTCAATACATAAGAATAAGAAGTTAACTATCGCAAAATAAAAGATTCATTGTTTTATAAGTAACTAACTCTACTAAATATTTGCGAGGGGGTCTAATATGGACAACGAAATCTTACTACAAGTTAATGACTTAGAAACTACCTTCTTTACGAATGATGGAAAAGTACCTGCAGTTGATCACATTGACTTCCATGTATACAAAGGTGAAATTTTAGGGATTGTAGGTGAATCTGGTTGTGGAAAAAGCGTTACATCATTATCAATTATGGGACTAGTTCCTTCTCCACCTGGAAAAGTCACCTCAGGAAGTATTTTATTTGAAGGAATGGATTTAACTAAACTTCCTGAAAGTAAAATGCGAAGAGTTCGCGGAAATGATATTGCGATGATCTTTCAAGAACCAATGACATCCTTAAATCCTCTTTTTACCATAGGTAATCAGATTGTGGAAGCAATTTTATTGCATGACAAAAAGAGTTCTAAAAAAGAGGCAAAGTCCAAGGCAAATGAAATTATGAAGCTAGTAGGGTTACCACGTCCTAACGAACTGATGAATCAATACCCTCATCAGTTATCAGGGGGGATGCGGCAAAGGGTAATGATTGCTATGGCACTTGTATGTAACCCGAAACTGTTAATTGCTGATGAACCGACAACCGCTTTAGACGTAACAATACAAGCACAAATTTTAAAGTTAATAAAAGAATTAAACGAAAAACTTGATATGGCTATGTTAATCATTACTCATGATTTGGGAGTTGTTGCAGAAACATGCCAACGAGTAATTGTTATGTATGCAGGGCAAATCATTGAAGAAGGATTTGTGAATGAAATTTTTAAAAATCCACAGCATCCATATACTCTAGGACTCATAAAATCTGTTCCAGATATGCGATATAAAAAGGAGACTCTGTACTCAATCCCAGGTAATGTACCGAAGCCAGGTTCAGTAGAAATTGCCTGCAGGTTTGCTTCTAGATGTCAATATGCGATGGAAAGATGTACAAAAGAAACACCACCTTTATATGAAGTAGCTAATTCTAGTACACATAAATCTAGATGCTTTTTATTACAGGAGAAAGGTGGTTTAGAGAATGTCGAACATCTTGTTGAAAGTCAATAATCTGAAAAAATACTTTCCCATTCATAGTGGAGTAATTTCAAAGAATAAATCATATGTAAAAGCAGTTGATGATGTATCTTTTCAAGTTTACGAAGGAGAAACGCTAGGAATTGTAGGTGAATCTGGTTGTGGCAAATCGACAACTGGTAGGACAATTATGCGGTTAATCGAACCAACTGAAGGGTCTATTAACTTTAATGGAATAGAACTTTCTAGTCTATCCAAAAGCGAATTACGTAAAGTAAGAAGACACATTCAAATGGTATTTCAAGATCCATACGCATCATTAAATCCTAGACATACAGTCGAAAAAATCTTAGAAGAACCATTAATTGTTCATGGGATAGGATCAAGTAAAGAGCGAAAACAAAAGGTTCTTGAATACTTAGAAATAGTTGGATTACGTGTAGATCACGCAAAACGGTATCCTCACCAGTTTAGTGGAGGTCAAAGGCAACGAATAGGAATTGCTAGGGCATTAATGACAAATCCAAAGCTAATTATTGCTGACGAGCCGGTCTCGGCTCTAGATGTGTCCATACAATCACAGGTACTAAATTTAATGCAGAGATTGCAGGAAGATTTAAAATTAACTTATATCTTTATCTCACATGATTTAGGTGTTGTAAGACATATAAGTGATAGAGTTGCTGTGATGTATTTAGGAAAAATAGTAGAGCTTGCTGATAGTGAATCGTTATATAGTGAGCCACTTCACCCTTATACAAAGGCATTACTATCTGCTGTACCAATACCAGATCCAGAGTTTACTAGAGAACAAATTATTCTAAAAGGAGACATTCCAAGCCCATCGAATCCACCGAAGGGCTGTAGTTTTCATACAAGGTGTCCTTACGCAATAGATATGTGCAAGACTGAAATGCCTGAATTTAAAGAAGTAAAAAACGGTCGCTCTGTTGCATGTCACTTATATAGTGAAAGCGGCAATGACATAAAGTTAGTTCTATCAGGAGGGATAAAATGAAGAAGAGAAAATTTTTAACTTTATGGTTGTTTTTAGTTCTAGCATTAATGTTTGTCCTTACAGCTTGTGGTGGTGGACAAACAACAGAACCATCTGAGACAGATACAACAACGACAGATAAAGGAGAGACAACTACTTCAGAAGAACCGAAAAATGATGTTCCTCAAATATTAGTATTTGGGCGTGGTGGAGATTCTGTTTCTCTTGATCCTGCTATTGTAACAGACGGAGAATCATTTAAAGTAACAGAAAATATCTTCGAAACATTACTAAACTTTGGTCCCCAAGATACTACTATTAATCCTGGTTTGGCTAAAGAATGGGAAGTTAGTGAAGATGGATTAACGTATACTTTCAAATTACAAGAGGGAGTAAAGTTCCACGATGGAACTGATTTTAATGCAGATGCAGTAGTTAAAAACTTAGAAAGATGGAAGGGCGGTGCTGCTGAACAGTTTTATTATTTCCACTCAATGTTTAAAGCAAATGGAGAGGATATTATTGAATCTGTAGTAGCGGAAGATGAATACACAGTTGTATTTAAACTAACTCGACCACAATCTCCTTTCCTTAAAAATATTGCAATGAGTCCTTTTGGTATTGCATCACCAACAGCTTTTGAATCTGCCGGTGATAAATTCGGTGACAATCCAGTAGGTACAGGTCCATTTAAATTTGTGGAATGGAAACGAAATGATTCTATAACTATCGAAAAAAATCCAGATTACTGGCAAGAAGGGTTACCGAAATTAGACAAAGTTATCTTCCGATCTATTCCTGACAATTCAGCTCGTTTAAATGCACTACTTGCTGGAGAAATCGATCTTGCAGATGGAATCAACCCATCAGATGCTAACATTATTGAAGGAAATGCAGATTTACAATTAATCGAAAGACCTTCTATGAATATAGGTTATTTAGGTTTAACAAATACACGTCCACCATTTGATAATAAATTAGTGCGTCAAGCTGTTAACTATGCAATTGATAAACAAGCAATAATTGATGCATTCTTCGATGGTCGCGCACAAGCAGCGGTAAATCCAATGCCTCCTTCGATTAGTGGATACAATGATGATATTGCTGGCTATGAGTATAACCCTGAAAAAGCGAAAGAATTATTAGCGGAAGCTGGTTATGATGGCACTGAAATTGAACTTTGGGCTATGCCAGTTCCTCGTCCATATATGCCAGATGGTCAAAAAGTAGCAGAAGCTATCCAAAAGAACTTAGCAGATGTTGGTATTCCTGCGAAGATTCAAACTGTTGAATGGGCAACGTATCTAGATAAAGCAAATCAAGGTGAATTCGATGCATTTTTATTGGGATGGACAGGTGACAATGGAGATGCAGACAACTTCATATATACATTATTAGATAAAGATAACATTGGAAGTAATAACTATGCGTATTATTCAAATGATGAGTTACATGAAATTCTAATAGCTGCACAATCAGAAGTAGATGAAGAAGTACGTAATAATCTTTATAAACAAGCGCAAGAAATCATTCATGAGGATGCACCATGGGTACCTTTAGCACACTCTATTCCGCTTCTTGCGGCTAAGAAGGGAGTAACTGGATATTTACCACATCCAACAGGATCTGAAAGTCTACAAAATGTGTCAATTCAATAGTGTATCTGTCGAATAAATGTTCTAAAAATTTAATTGAGTTTGTACCAGGTACACAAAAGGGAAGGTAATTACCTTCCCTTTTCTTTCAGTAAATTAAGTAAATTTGATAAAGGGGTGGAGAACTATGCTTCACTACATAGGGAGAAGATGCTTACAACTAATTCCAGTACTGCTTGGTATGACATTTATCGTCTTTTTAATCATACGTGCGATTCCAGGTGACCCTGCAAGAGTAATACTTGGTCAACAAGCTTCTGAAGAATTGATTGCTGAGTTAAGAAAGCAGCTAGGGCTAGATAATCCTTGGTATATTCAATACTTTGAATATCTGAAAGGTTTATTTACTGGTGATTTAGGGGAGTCGCTTCGTACAAAACAACCTATTATCACTGAAATATGGCCATACTTAGCCGCTACCATTGAACTTGCTTTAGTTGCGATGATTCTAGCAGTAGTAATCGGTATGAATGCAGGGATTATTTCGGCATGGTTCCAAAATTCATGGTTTGACTATTTAGCAATGGTAATCGCCTTGATTGGTGTTTCAATGCCTATTTTTTGGTTAGGTTTAATGGAACAGTGGGCTTTCAGTATTAATCTAGGGTGGTTGCCAACATCAGGACGAGAGGATGTAAGGAACCCTGTTGATGCCATAACCCATTTCTATTTATTAGACACATTACTTCAAGGACGATTTGATCAATTCTTATCAACTTTAAAATATTTAACAATGCCTGCAATAGCTCTTGCAACAATTCCAATGGCAATCATTGCAAGAATGACAAGATCCTCTATGTTAGAAGTGATGCGCTCTGATTATATTCGCACTGCTAGGGCAAAGGGTCAAAAAATGATTGTAGTCATATACAAACATGCTCTAAAAAATGCACTTATCCCAATCTTAACAATTATCGGTTTACAAACGGGTTTACTATTAGGTGGTGCCATACTTACAGAAACAATTTTTAGTTGGCCGGGGATTGGGCGATATATATATGAGGCAATTGGATTCAGAGATTATACTGTCATTCAGTCAGGGATATTAGTTGTCGCGTTTATGTTTGTGTTAATAAATCTTATTGTTGATATCCTCTATTCGGTTATTGATTCTAGAATTCGTTATAACTAGGAGGTGGAAAATAACATGACGTCAAAAGCGTTAGTAGTTTCATCCAAATCTGAAAAGGTAATGGGTCCGTGGAAAGAAGCGTGGTTCACCTTTCTCAAAAGTAAATCAGCTATAGTTGGGACAATCATTGTTTTATTTTTCATCCTTTTAGGGTTGATTGGTCCGTTGTTCGTATCTCAAGGAATCAATGATCAAAATTTTAGTTTGCGATTGTTACCACCTTCTAGTGAATATTGGTTTGGTACAGATGATTTTGGTAGAGATATTTTCTCTCGAATTGTTCATGGAGCGAGGATTTCTTTAGCAGTAGGATTTTTTGCAGTTGTTTTATCTGTTGTAGTAGGAAGCTTTTTAGGTATCGTTGCTGGATACTATGGACGTTGGATCGATACAATCATCTCTAGATTTTTTGATATTATGCTTGCTTTTCCAAGTATCCTCTTAGCCATTGCAGTAGTTTCTGTGTTGGGACCATCTCTTCAAAACGCTTTAATTGCCATTGCAATTATCAACGTGCCAAACTTTGGTCGACTCATTCGTTCGCGAGTATTAAGTGTAAAAGAAGAAGAATACATTGTTTCTGCAAGAGCAATAGGTATGAAAGATTCCCGTATTTTATGGCGTCATATTTTACCAAATTCATTTTCACCTGTTATTGTACAGGGAACACTGGCAATTGCAACGGCAATTATAGAAGCAGCAGCGCTAGGGTTTCTCGGTTTAGGTGCGGAAGCTCCAAATCCAGAGTGGGGGAAGATGCTTGCAGATGCGCGGGTTTATTTAATGACAGCTCCTTGGACAATGTTTTTCCCAGGAATTGCGATAATGTTAACTGTACTAGGGTTCAATTTGATGGGGGACGGCTTAAGGGATGCATTAGATCCGAAGATGAAAAGCTGAAATAAAAAGGATGGTACATCGATTTTATCGGTGTACCATCCTTTTTTTATTAGTAAAATTCTTCCTCTAAATCTTCATTTGACTCTTTACTATGGTGATTTCGGAAGGAGACAATTAATGTATCCAGATGTTCTAAATTTTCTTCATAGTCTAATATTCTTGAAAACGTATAGAACAAATGATAGCTAGAGAAATCCTCTTCACCTTCTCGAGTACTTTCATCCAATACGATTTGATCGATTAAGTGCTTCATTATCGCTGAGCGATTCAGGTGTTCTTCACTAACTATCCATTTTGAGTGTTCGGGTTTTAGTTTCCCTGTAAATTTCAATAATAGCTGCTCGTGGTATGTAAGCAGGAAATCTAAACGGTCTAAAAACAAAAGTCGGAACGAATCTGGTAAATTTCCGATAGCATTTTCATGTTTGTAAACCCTTGATAGCAATTCCATACTCTTTTTTGTTGTAATCATCATTTGACGGTAAACAACGAGTTTTCTTGCATGTCCGAAACGTTTACTTTTCGTATAATTTCGCTCTTCCTTAAAAAATCCATAAATTTTTTCTAGATCTGAATAACGGCTATGAATTTTACTAATAGCGGTTTTCGTTGAATTATGCTCTGATGCATTTCTTACAGCCAATCGCGTCCAACGAATAATATCGTCTTGTAAAGTGTGAATCGCTTTAAATAATTTAACTTCATAGCGAGGAGGTAAGAAAATCATATTTACAATAAACGCAGCAAGTACGCCTACCATCACAGTTGCAAAACGAATCGTACTGAACGCTAGAAAGTCATTTCCTTCGTAAACCATTATGGCAACAACGGTCACTAATGCTAAGGATAACGAGCTATCAAGTTTCATCTTTAGCATAATTCCTATTACAATGATGGCTGCTATACCGATTGCAACAATATGATGACCGAACAATAAACCAAATGAAACCGCGATGCCAGCACCAATAATATTTCCTTGGATTTGTTCAATAATTGATAAATAGGAACGGTATATTGATGGTTGTATCGCAAAAATTGCAGCGATCCCTGCAAAAACAGGTGAAGGCATGTTTAATAATTCTGCTAAAAAAAGCGAGAATACTATGGCAACACCCGTTTTTAATACGCGGGCACCTAATTGCATAAATGAGAGTCCTCTCTTTCATAATTAAAAACGATCTTAATTTATTCGCACTTATAGTATCTTATGATAACTATCCCCATCATACGCTACAAATACATTACCAATATGTGAATTATGCAAGTTGTGAAAATGCATAATCTGCTGCAGCTATTGTTTCAATAATGTCTTCTTCTTTGTGTTCAGTTGTAATGAACCATGCCTCATATTTAGAAGGAGCAAGGTTAATTCCTTTTTCAAGCATCAACTTGAAGAAGCGACCAAACATTTCGCCATCGGAATTTTCAGCTTGTTTATAGTTTTCAACTTTTACATCTGTAAAGTAAACGGATAATGCGCCTTTAATACGATTAATTGTAATAGTCACACCATGTTTTTCTGCAGCTTCTAAAAGTCCTTTTTCTAACATCGCGCCAAGACGATCCATTTCCTCGTAAATACCAGGTTGCTGTAACACTTCTAAACATGCAATTCCAGCCAACATTGACGCTGGATTACCTGCCATTGTTCCAGCTTGGTATGCTGGTCCTAATGGTGCCACAGTATCCATAATTTCCATACGTCCACCGTAAGCACCAATTGGAAGACCACCACCAATTATTTTACCCATTGCCGTTAGATCTGGCTTTAAACCAAGAAGATCTTGTGCGGCACCATAATGGAAACGAAATGCTGTAATAACTTCATCATGAATTGTTAATGCGCCTTTTTCTTTTGCAATTTCATGTACAAATTCTAAAAATCCTTGGTTTGGCATTACCATCCCGAAGTTACCAACGATTGGCTCGATTAAAATTGCAGCCACTTCATCTCCCCATTTTTCCATAGCTAATTGGAACTCTTCTTTATTGTTAAAAGGAACTGTAATTACTTCAGTCGCAACTGCTACAGGTACTCCAGCAGAATCAGGTGAACCAAGAGTTGCTGGCCCAGAGCCTGCAGCAACTAGAACTTGGTCAAAGTGACCGTGATAACAACCTGCAAACTTAATAATTTTAGTACGTCCTGTGTAAGCGCGGGCAACACGAACAGTTGTCATAACTGCTTCTGTACCTGAGTTTGTAAATCTCACTTTGTCTAATGAAGGAATTGCATCTTTTAACATTTTCGCAAATCGAACTTCATGTTCCGTAGGTGTACCAAAAAGTACGCCTGTTTCAGCGGCATGAGATATCGCTTTGGCAATATGAGGATGGCCAAATCCAGTAATGATTGGACCGTAAGCTGCAAGATAATCAATGTAGCGATTTCCGTCAACATCATAGAAATATGCACCTTTTCCTCTTTCCATGACTACAGGTGCACCGCCACCTACTGCTTTATAAGAACGTGATGGACTATTAACCCCACCTACGATATGTTCTAATGCTTCTTTATAGACTTCTTCTGATTTAGTATGATTCATGGTAAATCCTCCGTTGTTGATATTTACTGGTATACATTCGTGAAGCTCCGTGCTTAGTACGTTATACCTTATTTATTTAACTAGTAATTGAGATGGATTGAACATCTATTACTGATTCAATAATAATTTATCATTATTGTAGCCCTATTTACATAAAAGTGGCAAAGAAATTGAAACTATTTAGAGAGTTCTGTACGATAACGTAAAGGAGGGGATATGTATGAAAACTCTACTAAATAAAAAAGCACCTGGATTTACATTATTAAATGAAAATGGAGAAAATGTTTCTTTAAGTGATTTTCTTGGTAAAAAAGTAGTTCTTTATTTTTATCCTAGGGATCTGACACCAACTTGCATAACAGAAGCATGTGATTTTCGAGACCAACATGAATCGTTTTCTGATCTAAATGCAGTGATTCTTGGAGTAAGTACAGATTCACCAGAAAAACATGCTAGGTTCATTGAGAAGTACGATTTACCATTTTCATTATTAGTAGATGCTGACCATAAAGTATCAGAAGATTATGGAGTATGGGTATTAAAGAAAATGTACGGCCGTGAATTTATGGGGATTGAACGTTCAACGTTTTTAATTGATGAAAATGGAACTGTAATTAGAGAATGGCGAAAAGTGAAAGTGAAAAATCATATTCAAGATGTATTGAAGAGCATACGTGAAGGGGAGTAGTAAATGAAAATATATTTTACATTTGAACCAAGACCGGATTTACGTGAACCACTTGTAGAAGAGTTTCCAAATATAAATTTTGTGTTTGATCCAAAACTTCAAGAAGAAAAGCTGCGTGATACAGATGTTTTAGTTACATATGGTGAAGATTTAAATGATGAAAGAATTGAACTTGCTACAAATTTGAAATGGATATTTGTTGCATCTGCAGGTATTGAGAAAATGCCACACCAAGCTATTCATAATAGAGGAATTTTAGTTTCTAATGTGCGCGGTATTCATAAAAAGCCAATAGCAGAATCTATTCTAGCACATATCTTATCCATTAAAAGAGCGCTACCATTCATTTACGAAAATCAACAAAAAGGTGAATGGAATAAAAAAGCTCAACTATCTGAATTGAATGGTAGTACAGCATTAATTATCGGTCCTGGAGCAATTGGTTCAGAAATTGGTCGATTACTACAAGCATTTGATGTGTATACGATAGGCTGTAACAGAAGTGGCGAAGAAGTGCGTTATATGAATGAAACACACAAAATTGAGGATTTAATGTCAGTGTTACCTAAAGCAGAAATTGTCATTTCAATGTTACCTAGTACTCCGGAAACAAGACATTTGCTAAGTTATGATCATTTTAAACAAATGAGAAAAGATACAATTTTCCTAAACTTTGGTCGTGGGGATGTTGTTTCGACGGACGTATTAATACAAGTATTAGAAGAAGGTTTAATTAGACATGCAGTGCTGGATGTATTTGAAGTAGAGCCATTACCAGCTGACAATAAATTATGGAAGCTAAACAATGTTACGATTTCACCACATTTTTCAAGTCATTCTTCGCGTTATGTAGAAAGAAGTCTTGATATCTTTAAACCGAGCTTGAAAAAATGGTTAGCTGGTGATGACCAGTTAGAAAATAAAATGGATATATTACGAGGGTATTAACATTACTTTTTCTCTGAAATAACGAATATTTCTTAAATTTGAGAGTAAATTATTATTAAAAAGGTTTGAAATATTGACATTTACACAGTTTTGGCGGTACACTAATTGTAATAATTATTAAATAAGAATTTTTTAGAAAAGAGGTGCATGACGATGTCTGTAATGCATTTAAAAGATGCTCTGGACACGTTAAAGACAACTGGTGTAAGAATCACTCCACAACGTCATGCTATTTTAGAATATTTAATAGATTCAATGAATCACCCAACAGCAGATGAGATATATAAATCGCTTGAAGGTAAATTCCCTAACATGAGTGTTGCTACAGTTTACAACAACTTACGTGTATTCCGTGAAGCGGGATTAGTTAAAGAGTTAACTTATGGGGATGCAGCAAGCCGATTCGACTTTGTGACGAACGATCACTATCATATGATTTGTCAATGTTGCGGTAAAATCGTTGACTTCCATTATCCTGGATTAGATGAAGTGGAGCAATTTGCATCGCATGTTACTGGGTATAAAGTGAGCATGCATCGCCTTGAAGTGTACGGTACTTGCCCAGACTGTAGTGAATCAGAAGAACATAAATCGAACTAACCTAGCAGACGTTGCTAGGTTTTTTTGTTGGAATATATAGCTAAAATAAAAAACTAACCCTGTAAAGGATTAGTTTTCTTGTTTTTTACGATTATAAGCTTGGTCAAATTCTTTTCCAACTAGTGCTGGATCAAGTGTTAAAGGTTCGTTACAATGTGCACACATATCAACACGACCTAACACTTTTGTATGTCT
>NZ_JBMIRP010000037.1:92500-95326 GCF_049202975.1 Ureibacillus sp. MALMAid1270
TGAAGTCAGATCGGAAGGACTGGTGGAGCGCTTAGAAGTGAGAATGCCGGTATGAGTAGCGAAAGATGGGTGAGAATCCCATCCACCGTATGACTAAGGTTTCCTGAGGAAGGCTCGTCCGCTCAGGGTTAGTCGGGACCTAAGTCGAGGCCGATAGGCGTAGACGATGGACAACAGGTTGATATTCCTGTACCACCTCCCCGCCGTTTGAGCAATGGGGGGACGCAGTAGGATAGGGAAAGCGTGCCGTTGGTTGTGCACGCCCAAGCAGTAAGGCGTGGAAGTAGGAAAATCCGCTTCCTGTAACGTTGAGCTGTGATGGGGAGCTCTTTCGAGCGAAGTTCCTGATTTCACACTGCCAAGAAAAGCCTCTAGCGAGGCGGGAGGTGCCCGTACCGCAAACCGACACAGGTAGTCGAGGAGAGAATCCTAAGGTGTGCGAGAGAACTCTCGTTAAGGAACTCGGCAAAATGACCCCGTAACTTCGGGAGAAGGGGTGCTCTCGAGAGAGAGCCGCAGTGAATAGGCCCAGGCGACTGTTTAGCAAAAACACAGGTCTCTGCAAAACCGTAAGGTGAAGTATAGGGGCTGACGCCTGCCCGGTGCTGGAAGGTTAAGAGGAGGGGTTAGCTTACGCGAAGCTCTGAATTGAAGCCCCAGTAAACGGCGGCCGTAACTATAACGGTCCTAAGGTAGCGAAATTCCTTGTCGGGTAAGTTCCGACCCGCACGAAAGGCGTAACGATCTGGGCACTGTCTCAACGAGAGACTCGGTGAAATTATAGTACCTGTGAAGATGCAGGTTACCCGCGACAGGACGGAAAGACCCCGTGGAGCTTTACTGTAGCTTGATATTGAATTTTGGTGCAGCTTGTACAGGATAGGTAGGAGCCAGAGAAACGTGAGCGCCAGCTTGCGTGGAGGCGTCGGTGGGATACTACCCTGGCTGTACTGAAATTCTAACCCGTACCCCTGATCGGGGTAGGAGACAGTGTCAGGTGGACAGTTTGACTGGGGCGGTCGCCTCCTAAAAGGTAACGGAGGCGCCCAAAGGTTCCCTCAGAATGGTTGGAAATCATTCGTAGAGTGTAAAGGCACAAGGGAGCTTGACTGCGAGACCTACAAGTCGAGCAGGGTCGAAAGACGGGCTTAGTGATCCGGTGGTTCCGCATGGAAGGGCCATCGCTCAACGGATAAAAGCTACCCCGGGGATAACAGGCTTATCTCCCCCAAGAGTCCACATCGACGGGGAGGTTTGGCACCTCGATGTCGGCTCATCGCATCCTGGGGCTGTAGTCGGTCCCAAGGGTTGGGCTGTTCGCCCATTAAAGCGGTACGCGAGCTGGGTTCAGAACGTCGTGAGACAGTTCGGTCCCTATCCGTCGTGGGCGTAGGAAATTTGAGAGGAGCTGTCCTTAGTACGAGAGGACCGGGATGGACACACCGCTGGTGTACCAGTTGTCTTGCCAAAGGCATCGCTGGGTAGCTATGTGTGGACGGGATAAGTGCTGAAAGCATCTAAGCATGAAGCCCCCCTCAAGATGAGATTTCCCATTCTTTAGAAGTAAGATCCCTCAAAGACGATGAGGTAGATAGGTTCGAGGTGGAAGTGTGGTGACACATGGAGCTGACGAATACTAATCGATCGAGGACTTAACCAAAACAAACTTGAACGAATCAATGTCTTTATCCAGTTTTGAAAGAATGAAATTCTTTCTATTATACATATATTGGTCTAGTGATAATGGCAAAGAGGTCACACCCGTTCCCATACCGAACACGGAAGTTAAGCTCTTTAGCGCCGATGGTAGTTGGGGGCTTCCCCCTGTGAGAGTAGGACGTCGCTAGGCTCAAGAAGTCGTTACTGATTAATCAGTAGTGGCTTTTTTTATTGTCAAGAAGCCCCTAACTATAAGAACCGAAGGTTCGGAGGCGCGGTTTAAGAAGTTAAAAGTTTATATTTAGTGAATCAATAATTAAGTAAGCATTCGAGAAGTGGGAGGACCAAGGAGTTCATTGTCTAGCTCCAAACGCTAACTTGTGTGTCTGTTTCGTCTTCTCACTTCGAATGCAAGCATTGTTCGAAGACGGAAACAGTCAACAAGTTGGACGAGCGTTTTCCGCTTTTCGTAGGAACCAAGGAATGAGGAGCGGAATGTACTATGTACATGAGCACCGCAACGACGCAGCTGACGCAGAAATCCCCCGGTCATCGTGCTTCGAGCTAGCGCCGATGGTAGTTTAGTTGGGGGCACCCCCTGTGAGAAATAAGACATTGCTAGGCTCGAGAAGTCGTTACTGATTAAATAGATCAGAAAGTCACCACAGTTTAAGAACCAAGGGTACAAAAGAGAGAAGAGTAACTTGTACAAAAGCAGAGAAATAATCTTTTTATTATGAATAAAAAATAAAAAATTCTTTCCAAAATACTTGATTATTTTCCAAACGTGGATATAATTAAAAATGTACTTTAATTAAATATTTAAATTATTAACGTTCCGAAGTAGCTCAGTGGTAGAGCAACCGGCTGTTAACCGGTTGGTCGTAGGTTCGAGTCCTACCTTCGGAGCCATTTTTTTTTCGCAAAAAACAAATGAACGAAAAAAGTTTTAAAAAGTATTGAAATATGTTGCAAAAGTTCAGTATCCATGATAAGATAATTCATGTCTTGTTAAGACAAGCCTAGATGGCCCGTTGGTCAAGTGGTTAAGACACCGCCCTTTCACGGCGGTAACACGGGTTCGAATCCCGTACGGGTCACCATTAAATTTCTATAATGTAAGAAAACTAGTTGGAGGATTAGCTCAGCTGGGAGAGCACCTGCCTT